>NZ_JADDYG010000291.1:62079-65673 GCF_015163535.1 Vibrio sp. OPT46
CTTCTCAATCATATCCAGAATAAATGGCTGGCTATTGTTAGCTAACCCATCAACCTTCAGGAAGGCATAAAAGGTTGCCGGCATTTCATACAAGGTTACGCCAGAGATATTACCTAATGCTTCACGCACCATATCTCTCGAATGACGAAAACGCTTCAGTGTCTGTTGTAAAAAGACTTCGCCCTGCTCAATTGCAGCAACGCCTGCGGCCTGAACAAAGGCAGGAGCACAGGAAACATTAAACTCAATCAGCTTGGTAATCGTTGGCCGGAGAGGCTTAGGCAGAGTAAGCCAGCCCAAACGCCATCCCGTCATACACCAGGTTTTGGAGAAACTATTACAAACAATAATACGATCATGGTCATCGATGAACTGACAAAAGGAAGGGGCAGATGTTCCCTCATAAACATGGCGGTTATACACTTCATCCGAGATTACCCATCCCCCGGTCTGTCGAGAAAACTCGGTTATCGCTTTAAGCTGTTGTTCGCTCGCCATCCATCCAGTCGGATTGGCTGGTGAATTGATAACTAATGCCCGGGCATCTTTCGTCACCGCAAAAAGCGCCTCCATATCCAGTTCGAATCGTCCTTCGACCTGAGTAAGCGGGAACTCTACGACTTCCGCACCAAGTAGACTTGGAATAGCGGTCAGTATCGGATAAGCAGGACTGATAACAACCACCTTATCCCCTGGCTTTAATACGGCCTGAGCGGCAAGCATCACCGCATTGGTACCTGACAAGGTCACTACGATATTCTCATCGGTAAACGGACGCTCAAACAGACATGACTGGTAGTCAGCCAGCGCCTGGCGCAACTGCGGTATACCATTGTTTGGTGTATACAATGTCTGCCCCTGCTCCAGGCTTTCGAAAGCCGCCTGCTTAATAAAATCAGGTGTAACAATATCTGACTCTCCAAACCACAGGGGAATGACATCTTTTTGCGACATACCAAAGTTGGCAATAGCGCGGATAGAAGACTCTTTCAATTGTGACGCAACCGGACTGATGTCGCTAAGTATGGAAGACTGCATTGTTGTACCTCGGCTAAAAACTCGACTAATAAGCTCTAATCTTATCGGTCATAGCAGGAATTGCCTTGCTTTTCAGGTGTGACATAAGCCCATTTTTGCATTAGTCTTCCAATTATTACCTCATTAATAGCGGAATCTTTCTATGAAGAAGCTTGATAAAGTCGATATTGCCGTATTGCAGCGTTTGCAGCAGGATGGACGCTTAACAAATGCAAAGCTTGCCCAAGAGCTGGCAATCAGTGAAACCCCCTGTTGGAGGAGGCTAAAGCGCTTGGAAGAAGAGCAATATATAGAGGGGTATCAGGCTAACCTGAATCGCCGCAAGCTAGGGTTTGGCGTTCTGGCATTTGTTCAGCTTACCTGTACAAAGCATGATACTGAAACAACCAGGATTTTCGAGTCTATTATCCAAAGCTCTGAGAACGTGCTTTCTTGCCACAATACAACCGGCGATTCGGATTTTATGCTCCAGGTTGTCGCTAAAGATCTTGATGATTACAGCGATTTTGTTGAAAGAGAGCTAAGGCAGCTACCCGGCGTGTCTGTGATTAGCTCAAATATTTCTCTACGAGAGCTGAAGTCATCCACAAGGCTACCGGTTTCTCTCTGACACAACCAACCTATGTCACACTTTCTTTACATCTGAATTAGTCTTTCATAATTACGTTGTTTTATGAAAGACTATTTACTTTTTGATTGATATCCAGGCAACCTTTGCAAGGTAATTTCTTCGCACAAAGGTAGACTGTTAACAACTGATACCACTAAACAGCACTGCGGAGAAGCCTATGAAAGCCGTCGTTATAGAAAAATTTTCATCTATTCCAGAAATCAAAAATGTACCGGATCCAACACCCGCTTCCCATGGTGTGGTAATTAAAGTTGAAGCGACTGGCGTATGTCGCAGTGACTGGCACTGCTGGCAAGGTCATGATGAGGACGTTGTACTCCCGCACGTACCCGGTCATGAATTTGCCGGTGTTATCGAAGAAGTTGGTTCAGAGGTGAATAGGTTCAAGGTTGGCCAGCGAGTGACAGTGCCGTTTGTAAACGCATGTGGCTCCTGTCCTGAGTGTAATACCGGTAATCATCAGGTGTGTGGTAACCAGACCCAGCCCGGCTTTACGCATTGGGGATCATTTGCTGAATACACCACTGTTGATCACGCTGACGTAAATTTGGTCACCCTACCAGAGCATCTGGACTTTGTTACAGCAGCCAGCCTTGGCTGCCGGTTTGTAACTTCATTCAGAGCGGTAGTCGATCAAGGCAAAGTTTCTGCCGGACAATGGGTAGCAGTACATGGCTGTGGTGGTGTCGGCCTGTCAGCGATTATGATTGCGACTGCAATTGGTGCCAATGTAATCGCCATCGATATTGATGATACCAAGCTGGAAATGGCACGCTCGCTTGGGGCTGTAGCCACGGTAAATGGCAATAAAGTCGCTGATGTTGCAGAAGCTGTAATTGAGATCAGTAAAGGAGGTGCACATGTTTCTCTTGATGCTCTGGGGCACCCTATCACCTGTGTAAACTCAGTGAAGAGCTTGCGCAAATTAGGCAAGCATATACAAGTCGGGTTATTACTTGCTGAACAGGCCAATCCTGCTATGCCTATGGCTAAAGTTATCGCTGACGAACTGGAAATTATAGGTAGCCACGGCATGCAAGCACATCGTTACGATGCCATGTTAGCCATGATGATGTCCGGAAAATTAACACCAGAGAAATTGCTGGGCCGTACTATCAGCCTAGAACAATCGATTGAGGCTCTAACCACTATGGATTCGGCAACCACACCTGGCGTTACGGTTGTTACAGGTTTCTAAGGAGGGCGAAATGACACAAGATAAACAATCTCCGATTATCGGGTTTATTGGGGGTGGTAATATGGCCGCCGCCATGATTAGTGGGCTGATTTCGAAAGGTTTTCTGGCGCAGGATATACAGGTGTCAGAACCATCCGCAGAAAGAGTGGCATGGTTATCAGACAAATATGGTGTATCTACGGTAAGTAAAACGCAGGATGTCGTTGATAAGTCGGATGTTGTTGTGCTGGCGGTCAAGCCTCAGGTTATAGAAGCTGTTGTAAAACAAATTGATATCAGAGCAGATAGAAGTCAGGTTTTTGTTTCCATCGCTGCAGGCACATCTATCAAAACACTCGAGAATATATTGGGCCATGAGTGTGCAATAGTGCGCTTGATGCCCAATATGCCAGCGCTGGTTGGCGCTGGGATGTCTGGTTTATATGCAAATGCCAACACCGATGATCAACAAAAGAAGCTTGCAACCACGGTCGCTGAATCTTTTGGTGAGTGCTTAGAAGTACAGAATGAAAATGACATTAACCTAGTCACAGCGCTTTCTGGTAGCGGTCCGGCGTATTTCCTGCTTATGATGCAATGCATGATCTCAGCTGGTGAAGAGCTGGGGATGAGATCTGATGATGTAAAGCGCCTGGTTGGTCATACGGCCCTGGGGGCTGCAAAATTAGCATTACTATCTGATGATGAACCAGATACACTTTGCCAACGTATTGCGTCACCCGGCGGA
>NZ_JADDYG010000291.1:65733-66411 GCF_015163535.1 Vibrio sp. OPT46
ACCACTGAAGCGGCGCTTACTACTCTGCATGAGAGAGAAGTTGAAAGTGCTGTAAAACAAGCGGTTAAAGCGGCATACCAGCGTGGTTTGGAATTAAGAGTTTAAGTAGGCAGAGGCAATATATGAGCTACTTAAATGCATAGTTATGCGAACTACTAATATGCTCCAGCTTTTAAAAATGCTCACTGATGTCCAATTCCTGTTACGGCGACCACCGTTATAAATGGTGGTCATTGTCGTTTTGGGATACTAAAACTTATCGATAGAGTAGAAATCGTCCTATCGTCCTAAATTGAAAATGTCCAAAGACGTGCTGGTGCTGATCTCAGCTTCTATGTGATCACCAAGCGATTCTGTCGTACCTTAATTACTAAGCGACTTTGTCGACTTACACATGACTAGGTGAAGTGATGGAACCATTTTTTGTAAGAAAGTTTCTTACTGCGCTTTGATACCTCAAATATTATCGTCACAAAAATATCAACTTATAGTTGTATTAAGCAATATCAACATATGGTTGTATTTTTCTAATGCGTTGATATTAAAGCAATTATAAATGCCACTTTATGGTTGTATCAACATGGGTTATTGTTTTCCCAATTTAGCAGCAAGATGAATTTTCGGGAATAGCGAATGAAACAAAATATTAACTTTTATTCGAACGCTGGAAGTGACAAG
>NZ_JADDYG010000292.1:0-435 GCF_015163535.1 Vibrio sp. OPT46
GCCAAAGTGGAGCAGGTGATAAGGTACTGATCTCAGAATGGAACTCAGACACGGAGGACTCCTTTTGATGTGCTTTGCCAAATATATACCGTAAAAATGTTGTCAAGGTAGCATTAAATGCTAGACGATTTGGCCTTCAAATTGCCGTTAGCATACCACCAGATAAGAAGTACGAGTAGTCGCGATCACAAGGATTTCTCTCAGAACTGTCACAGTTTGTGAATACAATAACAAGCACTATGTGTTCTCTATCATATATTCTGAAAGTGGCTTTATTTTTTAATTCATAAAATTGTAATTTAATTACACATAAACTTTGATAAAGGTCAATTTGTGCATTTTTTGTGATTCCAATCACTAAAATGCTTGTAATTAAATTTCTTGGTGGTATATTTGTAACCAGCTTCTGAGAGAAGAATGAAATGCTCAAAGGAT
>NZ_JADDYG010000029.1:0-1211 GCF_015163535.1 Vibrio sp. OPT46
ACGTTCTCTACCACGATGATCGCATCGTCCACCACGATACCGATGGCGAGGATCAAGCCAAACAACGAGATCGTGTTAATGGTCATGCCCATCACGCCCATGATTGCGAAAGTCGCAATGATGGAAACCGGAATCGCTAAGGTTGGAATAATGGTCGCTCGCCAGTTCTGCAAGAAAACGTACACAACGAAGGTGACAAGAAGTACCGCAATCACCAGCGTCTCATACACTTCATCAATCGATGTCTCTACGTATTCGGTAGAGTCATACGCGATGTCATAGACCAAATCATCTGGGAACGATTTCTCGTACTCTTTCATGGCCTCTTTCACGCGTTCCATCACGTCTAGCGCGTTCGCGGTCGGCAACTGGTACAAGGCCAGAACGGCTGCTGGTTCGTTATTCATACGACCATCAGCTTCGTAACCTTGTGCGCCAACTTCGACACGAGCCACATCTTTCAAGCGAATCAAAGAACCTTTCTTGCTCGCACGAATGATGATGTTCTCGAACTCTTCCGCAGAAGTGAGGCGGCCTTTGGTTTGCAAAACATATTGATATTGCTGGTCACCCGGAGCTGGCATACCACCGATCTTACCCGCCGCCACTTGGATGTTTTGCGTTTTAATTGCGCCAATAACATCGCTAGCAGAAAGCTTCAAGGTAGCCAGTTTATTTGGGTTCAACCAAATACGCATTGAGTAGTCTTTCTTACCCAGCAGCGTAATGTCACTCATACCTTCGATACGTTTTAGACGCTCAACGATATTGAGATCCGCGTAGTTAGAAAGGTAGATACTGTCGTAAGACTGTTTCGGAGAACGCAGTGTGATAACGCCCAGCATGTCGGAAGATTTCTTCTTAACCGTCACACCGATTTGGTTTACTTCTTGTGGTAGAGACGACGTCGCCTGTGCCACCAAGTTGTTCACACGAACCTGCGCCATATCGCCATCTGCGCCCACTCGGAAGTAAATACGCAATGTGTATGAGCCATCGTTACCAATCACAGAAGACATGTAAATCATGTCTTCAACGCCGTTGACTTTGGCTTCTATCGGTTGTGCTACGGTCTTTTTAACCACGTCCGCATTTGCACCCGGATACATGGTGCTCACCGTAATTACCGTTGGAGAGATTTGAGGATACTCAGAAATTGGCAAGACTTTCAGGGCGATCATACCCATCAATGTCATCGCCAGTGAGATCAC
>NZ_JADDYG010000029.1:1392-2751 GCF_015163535.1 Vibrio sp. OPT46
ACCGTAGGTCTGACCGAGTTCAACGTTACGACGAGACACCACGTGATCATCACCAACCACCATGACGTAGTCACCCGCTTGGTCTTGTTGAACAGCCGCCGATGGGATAAGCAAACCATCAATGGTTTTGTTGCGCAGCTTGATGGTCAAGTTGCCATATTCACCCGGCATAAGCGCGTAAGTTGGATTATCGAATTGTGCTTCTGCTCGAATTGAGCCTGTTTCTAAATCGATCTTATTGCCAACGGCGTAGATCTTGCCATCAAGCGGATACAATGAACCGTCTGAAAGCGTCAGTGTTAAATCAACATCCAGTTTGTCATCGTTACGATGAGCCACATCAATGGCACTTCTTACTCGGCGGTAGAGCTTCTCATCCACATCAAAGCCAAAGCGAATTGGGTCTACTTGAGTGATCGAAACAAGAGGAACGATTTGAATTTTCGAAATACGGTCACCCACTCGGAAGTTGCTGAAACCCACGCGGCCAGAGAAAGGAGCGCGCACAGAGCTAAATTCAAGATCGAGCCTTGCTGAAACCAGCGTCGCTTTCGCCTCTTCTACCGAAGCAATCGCTGCGGCGTGCGCAGCAATGGCGTCATCGTATTGCTGCTCACTGATGCTTTTATCTTTGATGAGTTTCTTCACACGTTCTGCATCACGCGTAGTTTGAACGAGTTGTGCTTTTGCTTTTTGCAACGACGCTTTTGCATACGCCAGTGCCGCTTTGTAAGGACGGTCGTCGATTTCAAACAACAATTGGCCTTTTTCGACCATATCGCCATCTTTAAAATGAATCGCGGTTAATTCGCCACCGACTCGCGGCATAATATCAACGTCATTTACCGCTTCAGTTCGACCGATAAAAGTATGATAAGGAGTGATTTTTGTTTCGGTTAGGGTAACGGTTTCAACAGAGGGTGCTTGGGCTGTTTTCGTTGCGATATCGCCAGTTTTGCATCCTGATAGTAATGCAGAAGATATAGCAATAGATACCAACGCAAATTTATATTTGGCTTTCATGATAAACCTACTTTATATAGAAAGTGCTTTGGCCTAGATATTTAAATATATGGATAAACACACTTTCTATTCTGGAAATAAACGAGGGAGTTAGAATTGGTAGTTAAATTCGATACGGTGATCACCATCACCGAAATTAACGTGCTCATTCCAGTTTGCAAAGTAACGAATATTTGCGCGAGGATTAATTTGATAAGACAACGCAAACTCATGAGTCAAGATATTATCTTCACCCGCGTAATAAGTATCTTTATATTGACTAGACCCTGACAACGTATGCATATACATTGGGTTGTAGTTAATCCAGATTTTATCGGTTAATTCAATTTTTGAGTA
>NZ_JADDYG010000029.1:2761-3594 GCF_015163535.1 Vibrio sp. OPT46
TTAGAAAGTGCCCTAGCCTAAATATTTAAATATATGGATAAACACACTTTCTATTCTGGAAATAAACGAGGGAGTTAGAATTGGTAGTTAAATTCGATACGGTGATCACCATCACCGAAATTAACGTGCTCATTCCAGTTTGCAAAGTAACGAATATTTGCGCGAGGATTAATTTGATAAGACAACGCGAACTCATGAGTCAAGATATTATCTTCACCTGCATAATAAGTATCTTTATATTGACTAGACCCTGACAACGTATGCATATACATTGGGTTGTAGTTAATCCAGATTTTATCGGTTAATTCAATTTTTGAGTACATACCCACAACAGTGAAAGTACCTGGAATTTCATAACCTTTGTCATCACCACCAAAATCATTAGCAATAGTGACACCCGCACCAGCTAAAGGAAATAGCTGCAACATACCAAACTTAGGTAGACCTTGAATAAAGCTATAAGATGCATCTAATTTATCGTTATCAACGTCGTAGTTTACATCTAATTGACGGCCTAGACCTTTTGCGACTTCTACTTGGAAATTACGTAGTCTGAAAGAGTCAATGCTGTCATCAACGTTGGCATATATTGGATCGTCATTGTCGCGAATGCCAAATAGCTCACCACCAATGCCTTTCATTTCAATGATGTTCATCGCCATGGTACCAGGCTGGCTAGATTGGTAAGTTTGACCGATTTTGATGTTCGCGCCTTTATCAGTAATACCAAAGCCAGCTTGGGTGTATACCGCAAGTGGGTCAGACATATCTTGTAGTTCTTCGTTATTGTTTGTCTGCGCATAGGCAGAAGACGCGAGTTGTAGGGCTGCAAC
>NZ_JADDYG010000029.1:3604-24064 GCF_015163535.1 Vibrio sp. OPT46
ATAAGTTTGACCGATTTTGATGTTCGCGCCTTTATCAGTAATACCAAAGCCCGCTTGGGTGTATACCGCAAGTGGGTCAGACATATCTTGTAGTTCTTCGTTATTGTTTGTCTGCGCATAGGCAGAAGACGCGAGTTGTAGGGCTGCAACCATAATGGCAACAGACGGTTTCACTAAATTCATAAAACTGTATCCATTTTAATGATTATAAAATTATTCACGTCATGAGGTCATCATAAATAGCAAGCAACACAACTCGCTTTGGATAACATAAATTATCAAAGCAAATTCAATAATGACGAAACATTCGACGTTTTAATTAAAATAAAATAAAGCATCGTAAAAGTTCAATCACCGCTACTTATATCTTATATAACTTGAAATTTGGTAATACCAATGAAGAAGGAAATATTAAAACTTATGAAAATTCAATTATCATTAGAACAAATGATTAATTAATTTTACCATATAAATAGAGAGTGCAATGGATTTAGGTGATCGCGATCAATGTTTCATTTCGATCGTACAACACTCTTCAGATTAATTAGAACATTATAATAATTTAAAAAACCTTAGTTTGATTAGCCTAGCATCAGATTAGAATAGTAGGCCTATAATAAATAAAAAGGGAGTCACTCTCTGTGATTCCCTTTTATTATCGAGCGATAAAGCGCCGATGCGTTTCGATAACTAAAACGCAAACAATTCGCACTATTGCAGTTTCTCTATTCCCATATTGAACAGTGCAAAACTATAAATATCTGCATTTGTCTCAATTATTTTACGCGTTGGTGTGCCTGCACCATGTCCTGCATTGGTTTCGATGCGAATTAAGATCGGATTTGAACCCGCTTGCTTCGATTGCAACTCAGCTGCAAATTTGTATGAGTGAGCAGGAACAACACGGTCATCATGATCACCGGTTGTAATCAATGTTGCTGGGTATTCCACCCCTGCTTTTACATTGTGCACCGGCGAATAACTTTTCAGATATTGGAACATCTCTTTACTTTGCTCTGCCGTGCCGTAGTCATACGCCCAACCAGCACCTGCGGTAAAAGTATGGTAACGCAGCATATCCAATACGCCGACTGCTGGCAGCGCCACTTTAAACAGCTCTGGACGTTGCGTCATAACGGCCCCTACTAACAAGCCACCATTCGAACCACCGTTAATGGCTAACTTGTTTGATGACGTTACCTCTTCATCAATTAGGAATTCAGCCGCAGCAATAAAGTCATCAAACACATTTTGCTTTTGCATTTGAATGCCAGCGTTGTGCCACTCTTTACCATACTCCCCACCGCCACGAATGTTCGCTACCGCGTAGACACCACCAAGCTCCAACCAAGCCGCACGTGTCGGGTTAAAAGATGGTGTGAGGCTGATGTTGAAACCACCATAACCATATAGGATGGTTGGTGCACTGCCGTCCATCGGTGTCCCTTTTTTATAGGTGATGATCATCGGCACTTTTGTTCCGTCTTTTGAGGTGTAAAACACCTGGCGAGAGTCATACAAAGCTGGATCAAATGGCGCTTTAGATTTGTAGTACACCTCGCTATCACCATCTTTGATGTTCAGACGATACGTAGTGCTGGGCATCTTGTAATTGGTGAAAGAATAGTAGACTTCGGTTTCATCTTTTTTACCCGAGAAACCGTATGCGCTGCCAATATCAGGCAATTTGATTTCTCGGATGAGTTTGCCGTTCATGTCGTATTGCTTCACCATCGAGATCGCATCAACAATATAACTCGCAAACAAATTGCCACCCGCGGTAGAAACGCGTAACACATTCTTTGTTTCAGGGATCAAATCTTTCCAGTTTTTGGGCTGCGGCTGACTCGCATCCACCGTCACGACGCGTTTGTTCGGCGCGTTAAGGTTCGTAACCAAGTACAGCTTCGTGCCTTGGTTATCTATCACCCAAGTATCAGAACTGGTGTTATCGAAAATGGTTTTAAGCGGGCTGTTTGGCTTACTCAGATCTTTAAAGAACAGTTTGTTACCCGATGTCGATACGCTGGCTGAGATAAACAAGTAGCGTTCATCATCCGACGTATAGCCGCCAACATAACGGTATTTCTCTTCCTCAAAGCCGCCGAAAATCAGCTGGTCTTCACTTTGCTTCGTTCCAAGTTTATGAAAGTAGAGCTTGTGTTGATCTGTCTTCGCGCTCCCCTGTGGCTTGTCATAACTTGAGTAATAGAAACCTTGATTGCCGAGCCAACTGATGCCGCTGAACTTAATATCCACCAGCGTTTCACCGACGGGCTTTTTGGTTTCTGTGTCTAACACAATGACTTTGCGCCAATCGCTACCGCCTTCCGAAATGCTGTATGCGACCAAAGAACCGTCTCGTGAAAAGCTCACTCCCGCTAACGATGTGGTGCCATCCTCACTAAAAGTATTTGGATCGAGGAAAATTTCTGCTTCACCATCACCTAACTGCCGATAAAGCACATCTTGGTTTTGTAACCCGTCATTTTTATAGAAATAAGTGAACTTACCCTCTTTGAACGGTTGGCTTTGCTTTTCGTAGTCCATGAGCTTAGTGATGCGTTCTTCAATCTGCTCGCGGTAAGGGATTTTCGACAGATAATCAAACGTCACTGCATTTTGTGCCTTCACCCATTCTGCGGTTTCTGGGCTGAGATCGTCTTCCAACCAACGATACGGATCACTCACTTTTGTACCAAAGTAGTCATCGACAACATTCACTTTTTGTGTGGTTGGGTACGTGATGGCTTTCAGGGTTACCTGTTCAACCGACGACTGCGCCGCTTCATTTGCATGCGCCACAGACAACACACTTCCGAGTGCGAGAGCCGTTGCGAGTGCTAGGGTGTTCTTTTTCATGAAATTCTTTTTTATTTTTCTGTTGTCTTTTTGTGCAATACATCAGAACTCTACTATATATCGACAAAATGAATCTAATTTCATTAAACGAGTTGTGAAAGCCATCCTAACTCCCTCATTTCCTGCCAGTTCTACAAACCAGTAAGTGGAAGTGTAGAACTTGGGAACAACACTGAAGAGCTACGATGGCGTTTACTCTCTTTCGTCTAAGTCAGCTCGATTTGGCGCAAAACCCCAGACTCAGAAGCGAAATCTTGGTCGTGACTGATCAGAACAAATCCACCTTTGTATGTATTTAACGCCTGACTAAGCATTATTTTTGACTCGAGGTCGAGATGGTTATCTGGTTCATCAAGCAGCAGCAAAGGCTGAGAATTTTGGTGGCTGACTATCAGCATCGCGAGCTTCATCTTCTCGCCACCGCTCAGTAGGCGCCCCAATCGAAACACTGCATCTCGACGAAAACCGATCCCGGCCAATAAGGTCCTCGCTTCACTTTCCGTCATCTCTTGGCAGCTCTCCATTACGTTCTCAAGTAACGAAAGATTTGGATTCACTGCACCAAAATGTTGGTCGAGATAATACAAAGGCGTATTCACTTTCAGCTCACCACTCTGCAACGATAACTCGCCAAGCAACGTCTTTAACAAGGTTGATTTTCCGCAGCCATTTTTCCCTTTGAGATGGACTTTGTCGTTCGCAAAAATCTGCAACGTGATAGGTGTAGAATTCCCAAAAGGTAATATACCTTCTTGTATCGACAATACTTTTCGCGAACGGTTCGGATTATCTGTAAGATAAAGCTTTTGCGCCTTGAGTTGCTCATGTCGCAATTGCAACGCCTGTTCTTTGGCTTGTAAATGCGCTTGTCTGAGTTGCTCATTCTTATTGCGATTTGAGGCGCTGGCGGTCGCACTATCCTTTTTTCCATCAAGCAAAATTTTGGGCTGACTGCCGTCTTTGCGCAGTTTGTTCCCTTGCGCGGCGCGTTGGTCTGCTTTTTCGCGATTTTTCTGGGCTTGCTCGGCTAACCGTTTTTTCTGTTTATCGACTTGCGCTAACTGCCTCTCGATCGCTTGCAGTTCAGTGCGTTTTTTCTCGGCGTACACATCGTAATTTCCACCAAAAGCCTGTAAACCTAGGCCCGATAGCTCCCAAATTTCCTCCATCTCTCGCAGCAGCTCACGATCGTGACTGATGAGTAAAATCGCACCGCTGAAATGCGTCATAGACTCTATCAACCATTGTTTCGCCTCGGTATCGAGGTGATTGGATGGTTCATCGAGAATCAAAAGCTCCGTTTCGTTTTCAAACAACTGCCATAACTGCAAACGTGCCAACTGACCACCACTGAGCCGAGCACAAGAGAAGTCAGGGTCTTGCGGCAAGCCCATCGCAGCAAGCTGCTGTTTGAGTTTCAGTTCAATATCCCACTGTTCGCCAACCAGTTCGAACCAATGCTCAGAAACATCACCTTGTTCAATCTGCTTCAAAGCATGTAAGGCCGAGTCTGTTCCTAGAAATTGGGCGATCGATTGCTGACCTGAAAGCAGATCAGACGGCTGCTGGCGATACATCATGAAAGAAGAGGGAGCAGTCACAACACCGCTGGCAGGCTGAATTTCTCCCGCTAAAATGGAAGCCAAAAGCGACTTGCCGATGCCATTGCGCCCAACCAAACCAACACGTCGTTTAGTCATGGAACAAGAAATAGACTGGAATAGCGTATCGCCATTATCAAACTGATGGCTAACATTAAAAGCTTGTAAAACTGGCATAATTTGCCTCCTGTATGACAGGGACAACAGCCGTAGCTATGATTTGAAATTGCAACAAAACGCGTGCACAAACGCATTAAGCTCTATGAAAAGCTCGACGATATACGTCAAATCAAAAAGTCGTCTTGTTGCAAAGAAATATCGGAAAGTGAGCTACGCCTACTAACCCTGCAGATCCAAAAAATAAGTAAAAATATGGATGACAGGTTTAGTTCTTCATGTTGGCGTAATCTCCTAGAGAAATGATGCACAGAGTGTAGCCGCTTTTTTGTTCAAAAAGCAAGCTTTCTAACCAAATGTGAACAAAAAGAAAGTTTCACAGTAAGTTGTTATATCACATTAACTTTTTAACAAGTCTTTGAACAATTTCGAGATCTTAGCAACACAATTTTTATCCAAGCCATACTATGCTTAGGGTAAAGATAATCCACATAAGGGCGTGGTTATGAAATACAAACATATCCTTGTTGCACTCGAACTGTCAGATGAAAGCACCGTGCTTATCGACAGAGCGGTATCAATGGCAAACTATCTCGACTCCGATATCTCCTTTATTCATATTGATGGTACGCACGGAGAAATCTATCGTGAGCTTGTAGACATTAAAGAAAACCCGGATCAAAGGCCGTTGAATGAGCATTCAATGGAATGTTTAAAAACATTTAGTGATTACATGGATTACCCACTTAAACATTTCTTCGTAGGTACTGGCGACTTAGCTGATAAATTAGAGGTCACCATTAAAGAGCAAGAAGTGGATCTTCTGATTTGTGGCCACCACCAAGATTTCTGGAGCAAGATTATTTCTTACTCCAGACACTTAATTAACAAGTCACCGGTGGATATTCTAGTCGTCCCTATTCATGATTAGTAAAACGTAACGCTTCCCAAAACCACCAATTTATTTGGTGGTTTTTTATTGATATTGAAACAGCTTAAACAGTTTTCCAAACTAGCTTGGCGATCATTTATGAGTTACATTTTCTAACCAACCCGCGCTCCTACTGGGCATGGTTACTTAGATAGCAAGGATCCCTATGGCAAATAAAAAAGTACTCATTCTCTTTGCTCATCCTTCCCAGCATCGTTCAGAAGTGAATACTCCACTTTTCAAAGAAGCTCAAAAAATTGAAGGCGTGACATGTGTTGATCTCTATGGCGAATACCCTCGTTTCGATATTAATATCGACCGTGAGCAGCAACGCTTACGTGAACATGACGTGGTGATTTTCCAATTCCCACTATATTGGTATTCAACGCCTGCGATTTTAAAAGAGTGGCAAGATCTGGTTTTGGAATATGGCTTTGCTTACGGTACAGATGGCACAGCACTGCAAGGCAAGACCATGCTTTGTGTGCTGTCTGCAGGGGGTAAAGAAGAAGCTTATAAGGCAGAGGGCTACAACCACTTTACGATTCGTCAACTGCTTGCGCCTATTGAACAAATGTCCGCGCTGACAGGCATGAACTACATTGCCCCTCTCGCGATGTTTGGTGCACGTACAGCAGATGAAGAAGGGCGAATCCCTCGTCATGTTGAGCGGTACAAGAGCCTGCTAACAGCTTTAGTCGAAGATAGGTTGGATGTTGAAGCTGCGGCGTCATTAATCAAGCTTAACAGCGCATTGCCAGAGCTCATTAAGGAGGCTTCATGACAGGAATATTCTTACAAGCCTTCGTATATTTGATTGCTGCTGTAATTGCAGTCCCACTTGCTAAGCGTTTGGGACTTGGGTCCGTTTTAGGCTATCTCATCGCAGGTGTGGTCATTGGCCCAATTATCGGTTTAGTCGGTGAAGAAACAACAACAATCCAGCACTTTGCCGAGTTTGGCGTGGTGATGATGCTGTTTCTCGTTGGCTTAGAGCTCGAACCCAAAATGTTGTGGGCGATGCGCAATCGCTTAATGGGCTTAGGAGGTCTGCAAGTCGGCGGTACCGTCGCAGCGATTATGGGTATTGCCTTGTACTTTGACCAGCCTTGGACCATAGCCTTAGCCATAGGTTTGATCTTCGCCCTCTCTTCTACTGCGATTGTTTTGCAAACTTTTAGCGAAAAAGGATTAACGAAGACGGAAGGTGGACAAAACGCTTTCTCCGTGTTGCTTTTTCAAGATATTGCAGTGATACCAATGTTGGCGTTCATTCCTCTATTGGCCTTACCTGAATTAATTGAACAGGCACAGTCCGCGGCTCAAGCAGCCGCAGCGCACCATGAAGAATTAAGCCTCGTTGCGGGGTTGCCTGGCTGGGCATACGGCATCGTAATCACAGCATCGATTGCAATCGTCGTCGTTGGTGGACACTTTTTAAGTCGACCTCTGCTCAATTATGTGGCTAGCTCTGGTTTGCGAGAAATCTTTACCGCAACTGCACTCATGCTGGTCATTGGTATCGCTGCGCTGATGAGCTTAGTGGGCTTATCTCCTGCCTTAGGAACCTTCTTGGCTGGCGTTGTATTGGCGAACAGTGAATTCCGCCACGAGTTAGAATCCAATATCGAACCATTTAAAGGCCTATTGTTAGGTCTGTTCTTTATTACCGTTGGCGCAGGGATCAACTTCTCGGTCCTTTTTGGTGATTTCTGGTTGGTCATGGCATTGACCATTGGCGTGATGGTTTTGAAAGCCTTGGTGCTGTTTATTCTTGCACTGATATTTAGGGTGAAAGGCAGCAACCGCTGGCTGTTTACCCTAAGCTTGGCTCAAGCAGGTGAATTCGGCTTTGTGCTTCTAAGCTTTTCAGTGCAAAACCACGTCATCCCATTTGAACTCTCACAAACTCTTGCGTTAGTGGTTGCGATTTCGATGTTCCTGACACCAGGTTTGTTTATTCTGTTTGATAGAGTGATTCTGCCGCGCTTTGAAAGCCAGTCAAATGAACGCGAAAGCGATACGATTGAGGAAACAGGCACGGTGATCATCGCCGGCATCGGCCGCTTTGGACAAATAGTGAATCGCCTATTGGTATCAAACGGCGTGACTACCGTGGTACTTGACCATCAATCTGACCAAGTCGATAACATGCGCCAGATTGGCACTCGCGCCTATTTTGGCGACGCGACTCGACCAGATATGCTACATACAGCCGGCATTGAGCACGCCGCTGCGTTGGTTGTGGCGATTGATAACCAAGAATCGAGTGTAGAACTGGTGAAGTACGTTAAGCACACGTACCCAAAAGTAACAGTGATTGCACGTGCCTTTGACCGTGGACATGGCTATCTTTTGCGTCAAGCGGGAGCTGATATTATTGAATCAGAGACCTACCATTCTGCATTGGAGATGGGCGGTCACACAATGAAAGCCCTTGGCATTCACCCCTTCTTTGTTGAACAACAGAAGGCGACATATAAGCGTGTTGAAGCACGTAAGTCAGAAATACTCTACAAAGCTTGGGAGGATGATTCTGAAGGTGAACGCTATGACAACAATTTCCGACAACTGTTTATTCAGTTAGAGGAGAAAATGGCGGAAGAGATGCAAAAAGATCGTCATGACAAACTATCGCGGTCAGAACGAGGTTGGACACCGCCACCTAAAGGTTACGCCGATGACTTTAATGAAGATAACGTCCAAGAGCTAACACCACCACGAGAAGAGCCTATCCAACGATAACGCACTCCATATTAAAAACCTCCCGCTTGGGAGGTTTTTATTTTTTCAGTACAGAGCCACACGCCGTGCAGGATAAAATGATCTTCTCGATATTACATAAGATCATTCATTAAAATCTCATACTCTTCGTTTGCTTCTTCCACTAAATGAGAAAGCTCTAACGCATCAGTAACTGCAAGATTGAACTGCCACGGAGTTGTGTCTTCTTTACCACAGATTCGAGTTTCACACCCACGACTCTCAAAAGACAAATCATCAAACTCTGTGGTGTGGCGCTCTTGAAGTTCAACAATCTCAACTTCTAATTTACCGACAGGATTGACTTTAACGTGGGCATGTAACTCCGAACTGTTAGACAAACAATAATCTCTATGAACCGCAATCATGGCCGCCTCCTTGGTCTGCCAACTGACAACTCAACATTGAGTGTAGACGAGGGATTTTGAACGTGGCGTGAAATAATAATGAAGATTGATCTGTCTCATTAGAACAGACAATTGTTGTCATGAAGGCATGAGCCAGCATGAATCTCATCTGATTTAAATTGTTCTGAGATCGTAATAGTTGGCATTTACCGAGACTTTCCCTATTATCGAAACAAAATTACTGTGGTCATTCTTTAGAGGTCAGTATGGAGCTTGAAGCCGTTGCTAAAGCACTAAAAGAGTTAGGGCATCCGACTCGTTTAAGTATTTACAAAGAAGTCGTCAAAGCGGGATACAAAGGTATCGCGGTAGGCGGCGTACAAGAAAAGCTTGGCATTCCAGCATCCACTCTCTCTCATCATATCTCGAGCCTTGCTTCAGCTGGTCTTCTCACCCAGCGCCGCGAGGGTAGAACCCTTTTTTGTGTCGCAGAATATCAGTGCTTAGATGACGTAATTGGTTTTTTAAAAGCAGAATGTTGCGTTAACGAGTGCTCATAAATTTCTAGCAAAAACGAGAGAGTTTGAGTTTATATTGAATTTCAGCAGAACGTGAATGACGATGATAAACATACACACCGAAGTTGCTAACCTCGGTGTGTACATCTTCTAGTTCGCGACGAGTAACATCGACGACTTAGATGGTACGATTAACTTACCGTCACTTGGAATGATTTGTTCTGTCATCAAATCAACCCAATTACCATCGATTTTTAATGTCAAAGACTGTTGACGCTGTGATTTATTAAGCACCACAATGCCTTTGTCACCTCGCTTAAGTACGAGCATGTCATCGTTACCTTCAAGAACACTCATCGGCTCGCCATGCGTCATATTATGGAACTGGATCATTTTTGCCATTCTCGGATCGCTCCATGCACCCTGCCATCTTGGCTGACCATTTTTACCTTTAATACCGCTGGTGTTTAAGTCGGTATAAATCAACGGCACACCACCATCTCGGCCTAGAATATAGGCATAAGCTAACCATTCGTTTTCCTCGTCCATGATGAGATCAAGAAAGACATCATTGTTAGGAATATCATGTGTGATAGCAAATGTAATCGCACGGCCGGGGGACAGAGCCTGACCAAAACAATAGGGATCAATCAGAGACTTGAAGCTACCCTTTTTAGCAAACGCCTTAAACATGGTTGAGAACAAAGGGAAATCGTACGCACCTAGGCGAGTTTCCTGTAGATACGGCTCAAGAAACAGCTGATACTCTTCTTCCGTCGCACCGCCATCGGTAATAATTTCACCAAATATATGCACATCCCGCGTGATGTCGTCTGTCCAAACACGCTTAAGATGCTCTAACGTCATGTGTTTCGCAGCGTCAATACGAAAACCTTTCACACCAATAGCTTTCAGCGCCTTTAGGTACGCTCGCTGCTGCTCAACGACATGGTCACAAACACGAAGAGTTGGCAAGCCAGGATCGGTTGGTCCACCTGTGATACGTCCGTTTTGAACCTGCCACTTATCTTTCCAGTCTTTGATGCCGAATGCTTCAACAAAGTCCTCTTCATCAAAAAGTGGTTGAGATAGATCGCCAAACAACGCTAGCGACTGATATTTCTGTTTGTTGTTCTGGTATTCCTCCAAGACCTCTTGTCTTGGGTACTGAAGGTCTCTGCGAAGGTGGGCCTCATTTGCCATATGGTTAAACACTACGTCGGCATAAACCCACACACCAACTTGCTCCAGTTCACGAACCATATGAATAAAATCTTTGGTATCACCCAAAGCATTATCGATAACACGATAATCTTGTGGTTGATAACGCTGCCACCAGCGCTCATCGTGTGCGCTTTTCATTGGTGGCGAAACCAACACAGAGCCATAACCAAGCTCGCGGATTTCTTTTGCTCGTTGGGCAATGTCAGCATACTTCCAATCAAACGCATGTAAGATAACGTTTGCACCGAATGATTGTGTTTCCTGTGAGCCACTCATGTTGTTCTCCTGCTCGTTTCCACTCACGATTACTTGTTTGCATTTTTTTGTGAGTGAATTCAATAATCGAAATTATAAAAGCTATTCATCAGAGGCACTCACCCTTTTAGCACTAACTCAAGGCTGAAATCGAAGGCGTAGCGACTCATCCATTGCACAGCGATAAATCGTTCTGAGTGAATAACGGGCACACGACATACAACCCGAACAGACCAACACAAAACTAAGGCATTGTTTTGATTAACAAAAACTTAAATTTAAAAAGATAGAACATAAGACCTATGTACGCCCTAAAATAGGCCCAAAGGATAAAAATAGCCAAGCCAACCCGTTGAGTAATCAATTGTTAATAAAACGAAACTGGCAGATGGATCACGTTTGGCGCGTTTCAAAAATCCAGTAAATCACCATACCTAGCGTTAAAAGACTAAAGATTTCTGTTTGTATCTGTCCCGAAATGACTTCAAAATGCGAAACTTAGCTTATCTCTATGGGGTATGCTCTACCTTGGAGGATAATAATGAATATCAAAGAATTTTCTGACCTCGTCGGGCTATCTGCTCATACACTTCGATACTATGAAAAAATCGGTTTACTTAAACATGTCCATAGAAACGCGAGTGGACATCGAATGTATAGTTCGAAAGATCTAAACTGGATAAGCTTTGTTAAGCGTTTAAAAGAAACTGCAATGCCACTTGAAGAGATTCTAGAGTATGCCAAATTAAGGGAAGTCGGCTCTCAATCTGTACCACAACGTCAAGCCCTGTTAGAACAACACCAAGAAAACCTCAAACGCCACATTGAGCAACAGAAAAAGCACTTATCGGCTCTAGAAGAAAAAATTGCCTTGTATAAAAGCGGAAAAGTTCGTTGACTTAGAGTTAACTCTAACGATTAAGGTGTGTTTACGTTTATTCACTAGGAACATACCGATGGAACAATCACGCTTTAACAAAGGATTAGAACTACTCTCTCAAATTGATGGTGACGCTGGTCATAATGTCATCGAAAGCTTACAAGATATTTGTCCAGATTTAGCTCAGTACACCATTGAGTATCCGTTTGGCGATATTTATGCTCGCCCGGGCTTAGACCTAAAATCGAGAGAAATCGCAACCGTCGCCGCGCTAACGGCAATGGGGAATTGCGCGCCGCAACTAAAAGTGCACTTAAATGCAGCGCTGAATGTAGGCTGTAGCGAGGATGAGATTAAAGAGATCATTTTGCAGATGTCCGTCTACGCAGGTTTTCCCGCGGCATTAAACGGCATGTTTGCATTCAAAGAAGTGCTAGCGGAAAGAGCAGAGTAATAACGACGTTGAAATCAATTTAACCGCAATTAAAAACGACCCTTGGGGTTCGGGCCGTGATTAAAACAACGAGTGAATTAGCGCTCAGGAGTTTCAAGCAGTTTAACCGCGCAATCTACCGCGTTGTTAATGCCTTGACTGCTCTCCAACTTGCCTGAACTTGCAGGACCAAGGGCACAAGAATACAAAGCCAGCTGCTTATCGAACGGCAGATCCAACTGTTCATAGAGATTTTGTCGGATTCTTGCATGTTGTTCTGGTTCTTGGTTAGCAAGGCTAATCAACGTTTCATAAATAAGCGTTTTCATGTCTTTCCCTTTTCACTTTATTGCACGGGGTGCATATATATTGTATCTATTTGGGAAACACAAATCAGAAGCTAGGTCACAGAACGCGTCGCTAAAAAAGTTTATGTGCGCGGTAAATTGCAATACAAACCTAAAGCCGTTTAGAAAAAGGGCAACTGATAACTCGATAGATCAGCCGATTAACTAGCATTCGCCGCTGTTTGTTTATAATCGTGTCCGATATAAACAAAAACGTCGCTGTATCAGCGACGTTTTATCTCGACTTTAGTTAATCGAACCTGTTTAGTTGAAGTGCACTAGCATTTCAACGTCATCGCCTTGCTCTGGAGCCTGAAGAGCGAAGTGCACGTACCCTGCTTCAGTAATAGGAATCGCAAGGTATTCATTGCTGCCTGCATAGTTGGACGCATACTCGTGCTGCTCTACTGTAGGCCAATGCTCCCTACTCGCGTATAGATCGACATTACCAGTTTGAGAGTGAGCCGTTAGCCATACACAAACCTCTTCTACACCTTCAGGCACATAAACTGCTGCATAACGCTGCTTGTGAACGGTAAGCATTTTGGCTTCACCAGACTCTAGTACCACAGGTGCTAAATCATCTTGCACTTGGGTTGGCGGTGTTTGCGCTTCCACTTCTAACGCAGCCACAAGATTTACTGAGTCATAGCTATCACGTCCAGTTAAGCTGATGTAGTAACGACCCGCTTTAACGTAACCATCTTGCTCTGGTTCAAACACAATCTCTTCATTGCTGCCATCAGCATATTGACTCATTTCGAAATCATAGTAATGCGCAACTTTGTTGTAGCTCATGTAAAGATCCGCATCACCCGCGCCCTCAATAGATACATTGAAGTTAACGGTGTTAGCTGGAACATCAACATAGAACAGTTTTTCACTGTATGCTTCGCCACTGAGCTGAAGACTTTGGTTCGCCGTCAATTCAGTCACTTGTGCTTCAGGGCTTGTTGGTTCTGTTGGCTCTTCTGGGTCTGTACCAGGTTGCTCAGGTTTCACTTTTAATGTGTCCAACCAACGCTCAAACTCAGCATCGTATTGTTGACCTAAAGACGTCACCTGCTGTGCCCATTGTTCGAACTGGCCAGAGCGCGACAATGCCAACAAGCTTTCGACGTCTTGTGGATGATTTTCTAACATGAATCGAACAGCTAGATAACCCCAACGATAGATACGATTGGTATCGTGAGAGTACGTGGTATCAAACACAGTGGAAAGGCTCAGTTTACCATCTGCAATCAGCTCAATCGCAGCTTGGTAACCTTGCTTGTAATGCATATATTCAGCAAAACCTTCTAGCCACCAAACAATATGACCATGAGCCAAGTTATCGCTGAACGAACCGTATTGGTTAAATCGTGCATCTAAATAGTGCGTGTATTCATGTTCTAGGTTCAAGATAGAGAGATCTTCACCATTCGCGTAGCGATAAGCGACGAAACGCGCAGTATTGTCCGCTTTTGAAGGGTCACCTTCTAGGTACTGACCACCGTTGTCCGTTGTATTACCAAATAGGAATGAAGAGTAATCA
Source organism: Vibrio sp. OPT46 (assembly GCF_015163535.1). NCBI lineage: Bacteria > Pseudomonadati > Pseudomonadota > Gammaproteobacteria > Vibrionales > Vibrionaceae > Vibrio > Vibrio sp. OPT46. Next base: position 17,417 of record NZ_JADDYG010000029.1, read on the forward strand.
ACGTAACTAGCGTTACTCGCGAATACCGCCACTTCAACACGATCATTCAAATCATCAGCGACAGGTTGATTACCCGTATTCGCAACTCGATGGAAGTCGGCTTCTTTTGCCGCTAGCACTTCACACGCTTTCGCTGCTTGAGCATCGGTCAGATCTTCAGAGCGAATAATGGCAGGTCCCTGACATTCAAAACGATTTGGCATTACACGTGCAGCTAAATCTTGCTTGGCTTGCTCAATATTCAGACCATTTAGGCCTTCTGGTGCGTAGTAGCTCATCATTTCAACGGCAGCAAGCCATAGTTTGTCATGCTCACTACCCAGTGGATAACGCTGCATCACCTGTTGCATTACTGCCAATGCTTTGCGTTTGGTCTCCTGATCTGGGCTCGCGAGCAAACGACCAGTTTCACGTAATGCATTGAAAACGATAAAGCTTGCATCCGTATCTAATGCCCAAGCATTATCAGATGCGAATTTCACCAACGTATCAATATGGTGAGTATTGTTTGCCATGTATCGGTAGAACGCATCGTTCGCCGCATGGCCTGCCATAGAGCGGAACAAGTTGTTCAAACCATCGACCCATTGCGTGTCCTGCGCGGTTTCACGATTAAAGTGCATCAACGCGGCCATCATGCTATCCATGGTCAGCGGCAACTGCTTAACGTTATCAACCATCAAAGTCAGGCTCTTCATTGCACCAACTTGTTCACGACCTTGATCCAAAGCATGAGGGTTGTTTAGGAATAGGTTCGTCGACTGAGCAAAACGCTGACTCAACGCTTGCGAAAACTCAGGTGTACCAGTACCAGCGTTGTAGCGAACGTAGTAGGCCGCTCGAATAAATTCGCCTAGGTTCTCTAGAATACGAGCTTGATCTGCTTCACCACGATAGCGAGCGATTTCTTGATCCAGCGCGACTTGGATACGGCTTAGGCTCGCTTCACTATAGATATCATTCAGCGTTTCTGAAGGTGCGGAAAACCAAGCGTGGTAGCAATCATACTCAGCACCAGAAACGGCAGTAGCCAGATCTCGCGATTGTTGTAAATCAGCAACAGCACACTGATTTTGTGCAAAAGAGAAGCCAGACACACTCGCTAGCATACAAGCAAGCGCCAAACGATGGCGCGGGAAAAAACGGATATGAGACATAACAACACTCATTGATTATTAACATACATTGAGTGGGGGTTTATATTCTTTACAGCTCAAACAGTGAAATCAGTGTCATAAAATTTATGAAACCGCTCCCAAAAATAGGCCTTTTACTCTAATTAAATGGGAGCAATCCCACTCCAAAAAAAACTCACAATTATCAATAAAAACATTAATTTACCTTTTTCTAAATAACGACTTTATGAGGAAAATTGCCCTTAAACTCCACCCTTAACTCTTCCAGATAGAGTTCACGACAATCAAAGGTTCTAAATTAAATTTTGATGCTTGATACCATCTATTTTTATTTGTGACTCATTCCCAATAAGTCATCGAGTGCATATCAAAAGGTTGGCATTAATGGTAAATTCTCCGCCAAATCAAACACATTTACTCCTCCAGTCATTGATGAGTGAATAAGCAGATATTTGGCTAGGGATAATACATGTCACTTTGGGGATTTTTGGGAGCGGCGCTTGCCTACTTCATGACAACGTTTGCCTTTGTTTTTGGCGGCATTTTTTGGTTATGTGCTGAAGGTAATACATTAAGAGAAACAAAGCGCCAATCATCAATAATGTCCGGGGTTATTGCTTGTACTATTGGAACTTGGGTGCTTGCTTTTGGTGTTTACGTTTACGGTTACTTTTGGGATAACTCTTCTCACTATTATTTTTATTTGCTCGCTCCATGGGGACTTGCCATTTTTGGGGTAAAACTTCGTAACCGCTGGATTAAGCAATACGCGCGTGTAAAACACGCAAAAGAAGAACAGTGGCAAAAGCACTGGCGAGAATTATTAGGGGAAGATACTGAAGAGCTTCCACCATATACACATGATTACGAGCTCTACTCGGGCATTTGGCAAGCCAATGAAGCGCTCCAAGAACAGTGTTTTGCAGCCCTTCCTCACGGGAAAGCAGTCTACGAGAGAGTGAAAGCCTTCCAAACGATGGCCTCCCCCGCTGGTGACATAAACAATCAAGTTTTGCTGAGTAAACTCGATCAACTAGAGGATGAAATCATTCAAGTTCTTGAGCAACACTCGCAAAAGAAAGTAAGCATTGAAACTGGCGCAGGTACTTTACACAAAGAGTCAAAACGCAATGTTTATCACCATGAGAATGGCCCAACAGAAGAGCAACTGTACGACTCAATCAACCTCCAACATGATTTGGATCGAGAGCTACGCAACATTATCTATGATCGGCTCGGTTACGATGGCGAAGATGAGTACTTTTTCCTCCAAGCGCCACTCGAAGAGCTTACCGAGAATGAAACCGCAATCAACTGGATGCTCTGGGGGTTAGTAAGCGACCATTTTGCTGTTGACCCATACCAAACGGCGTTGGATCTCAGCCTAATGAATGCGGAACCAAGATGGGGGCAAAATGAACGGTTTGTAATGATTACGGCTCAATAAACGCAAGTACTAAGTCTAACTTTAATACAACCTATTCTGAGACCACCCTCGCGTTGGTTAACTTAGCCAGTAAGCGGCCAACGCGATCGCGCATTTCACGTCTATCGACAATCATATCTAGCGCACCATGCGCTAGTAAAAATTCACTTCGCTGAAACTCGTCTGGTAGCTTTTCACGTACCGTTTGCTCAATGACCCGTCTTCCCGCAAAGCCAATACTTGCTTTAGGTTCACCAATATTGATGTCTCCTAACATGGCTAAACTCGCCGAGACGCCACCATAAGTTTGGTCCGTCAATACTGAGATATAGGGTAATCTGTGCTCAGATAAGTGGTTTAACGCGGCGCTGGTTTTTGACATTTGCATGAGTGCCACCAAAGACTCTTGCATGCGCGCCCCTCCGCAAGCGGAAAAACATACTAACCCAGATTTTGTATTAATTGCGCTTTCAACTGCTCGGACAAACTTCTCGCCAACCACTGCGCCCATCGAGCCTGCCATGAAAGAGAATTCGAATGCACACGCAACAACAGGCAGCCCCAATAACTTGCCCTCCATCACCACCAACGCATCTTTTTCTCCAGTCGTTTTCTGTGCTAAAGCAATTCGCTCTTTATATCGCTTTAAGTCTTTAAAACCCAAAATATCTTGTGGCTCCAACTCACTTGCCAACTCTTGTTGTGTTCCATAGTCCAGAAAAGAGATCAACCTTTGACGCGCAGCCATTCTCATGTGATATGAGCATTTAGGGCATACTTCCAAATTTTCTTTTAACGCGGCACGATAAAGTATTTGTTCACACTCAGGACACTTTGTCCAAACGCCCTCAGGGATAGACGCTTTGCGCGAACCTATTATATTTTTATTCTCAAATAACCGTTCTAACCAGCTCATAAATTCACCTCTATTGATTACGTTCTAGCGCGATATCTCGTTGTTTGTTCGCTTAAACTTGTAAATAAAATTGTATGTAACTTAGTACAGGGATAAAGTGCGATATGCTGGCTTGATAATCCAATAAAGTGGGATAATGAAATGTTTGATAACGTTGACCAAATCTGGTTAAAAAGTTTTCACTGTGTTTATGAGAACAACAGCTTTAAGCGAGCCGCTGAGTGTTTGAATATACCAACATCAAATATCAGCCGACACATTGCCCTGCTTGAAGAAAAGTTAAACATTAGGTTGTTCAATAGAACAACAAGGCGAATGACACCTACCGAGGCTGGAGAAGAGCTCTATAGCAGCACTCGTCCGTTATTGGAGCAACTCAACGCCGCACTAGAAACGGTAACGCGCCACTCGCACACGGTAACAGGGGAACTGCGAATTCTTATGCCAGACACACCTGTACTGGCCAAAGCGGTTGTCACCTTTTGCACGCAATACCCGTCAATCTCTTTGTCTTGCGATACAACGCTAAACCCTAAAGATGATGTTATTGACAGCTTTGATGTCATTTTGAGTTTTCATAGAGGGACTTTGTCAGACAGTAACTGGGTGGCGAGAGAGATAAAACGCTGGCCCAGTGCCATTTTAGCCGCGCCTCAACTAATTGAGAAATACGCCACCCCTTACAAAATTACGGATCTAAGTCATGTTCCCTGCATCACGACGCTTACCGCTGTAAATGGTGCACCATGGGTATTCAGAAACCCTGTTGGAGGCCATATTACTCAAACTGTGCAATCTTCATTCAAAGTAAACAGCGGTCATCTCGCCAGATATGGCGCGTTATCAGGGCTTGGATACGCAATATTGCCAATTGAGTCATGCCAAAATGAGATCAAAAATGGTGAGCTAGAAATCGTCACTCTAGAGTACGAACCTGAGGATTTAGTGCTTTACGCCTTTTACTCGTCTAGAAAACATGTAGCTAAGAAAATATCTATGTTTGTTGAACATTTAAAGCAAAACGCAAAACTTAACGCCTAGCTAAGCTTTACTCAACTAATTTATCGTATTCTGTTTTATCGTCTAGAAAGGACAAACACCGCTAAGCGATTTGAGACTCGATTTTTTCAAATAAAAAAGCCAGCAATTAACATTTACTGGCTTTTATTAAAGAGGGTCAGTTGGCGTTTAGATTCTAAACGCTCCTACGTGACGATCGAGTGTTCGCGATAGCTCCGCGAGTTGTTGACTTGATTCTTCTAGTTGCTCACTCGCCGTTAGCGCACTTTTCACTGAGTGGCTGACGGTATCCATGTTCATATTAATTTCGTTTGCTACCGTTGATTGCTGTTCTGTTGCGGTTGCTACTTGAGTATTGATATCTGAAATAGTCGTCACTTGTGCAGCTATTGCTTCTAAAGCCTGTCGAGCTAACTCGGTTTCTGCCGTTCCTTCTTCAATAAGAGTCTTACTATTGCTCATTGAATTCACCGCACTTTGAGCTTCAGTTTGTAGCTGGTGAATCATGTTGTCAATTTCATCGGTAGAATGAGCCGTTTTAGTCGCTAGGTTGCGAACTTCATCAGCTACGACTGCAAAACCTCGGCCGGCATCACCAGCGCGTGCAGCTTCGATAGCCGCATTGAGAGCCAATAGATTGGTTTGCTCCGAAATACCTCTAATCACCTCTAGAATACTACCAATCGACTGAGTATTTTCAGCAAGACTCACGATAATGTTGGAAGTGCTGTTCATCTCGTTTTCAAGATTAGTCATCGCCGTTTTGGTTCTTTCTAGCGTCGTGTAGCCATCTTGCGCTTCATTACTTGCTGCACTCGCAGCATTTGCCGCTCCAGCAGCATTGGAGGCAATTTCATTGACCGTCGCAATCATTTCGTTCATGGATGTGACAACCAGCATGGTTTGCTCGTTCTGCTCTTGCCCTCTTGTGAGCGCTTGTTGAGATTGCCCACGCAAAGCGACAGCTGAACTATTAAGCTCCACACCAGTATTTACAACTTGTGTAATAATCTCATGTACTTTCCCAACAAAAACGTTGAAAGCAGAAGAAATTTGCGCGACTTCGTCATTACCTTTCGCTGGCAAACGAACGGTTAAGTCTCCGTCTCCTTTTGAGATGTCTTGTAGAGCGTCTTTAAGCGCAGAAAGCGGTCTCATCAGTTTATTTAGCAAAAGTGACAGAATCAAAACACACATAACGAAGATCGCCACCATAGAGATCAACTGGTAAGTAATAATTCCATTCGTCGCTTGGCTCACTTCAGTAATAGGAATACCGATATCAAAAGTACCGTATAACTGACCATCCACATAAATTGGTGCCATGATGTCAAACACCCATACTTTCTGGACATCGGCATACCACTTTGAGTACTGTTGAACACCTCTCGTCGCGCCTTCAACAGTATATGCATCGTTATAGGTTTTGTTCAGCTTGTGCTTATCACTGTGGGCTACTGCCGTTACGTTACGGTCAATTACAACGGCATAACTCACGTCTGAACGTTGTTTCAGCCCCTCAACAAGCGATTGTAAATCTTGCATTGGATTAGCTGAGTTCTCCAAAATATAACTCGCATTTCCCGCTAGAAACTCAGCTTGAACTTGGGATTTGTTTAAGATGATGTCATCGATTTTCTGACTCGAAATTAGGTACGTTGATGCCATACTCGCCACGACAGCAATACCAAACATGGCGCAGACTGCTAATAAGATGATTCTTTTCATTATAATTGTCTCAATACAATTCAATTGATGCTCATTAATCGAGCGCTAAGCCTTTCTTCTCCAAAACCAACCAAACTGCATTTTGGGTCTGTTTGGCAGAGCAAGACATAACTTTATAACTATGTATCTGCTTGGTTCCCGATTACTTTAGACAGAAGGAAAAAAAGTCTTCAAAACGTCACATTTCTACGAGGTTTGGCGAAGGGACGAGTACGCAAAAGGAAACGTTTGCATAGTTAAATTTAACTATGCGACCAAATTGGTATCGAACATTAAAGAAAAGAGTTCTAATTAGCGTTTTGCCGTCGGGAGCGCTGTGGTCAGTGCTCCCGTTTTATCATTTAGTATCTCAGGTTCAGATATTAGAGCCACAATCGCAGCGGTTGTAATCCGAGATGCTTGGTGAAGCGAGAATGACTTGG
>NZ_JADDYG010000029.1:24126-32373 GCF_015163535.1 Vibrio sp. OPT46
GGCAAACCAAGGCATGAAGCCATTGCCCATAAAAAAAGAAAGGAAAAAAATCTTTACCACAGAGTTTAACTTGTCAGCGATATGTATCCATGCATACCCATGTACAAACCAACTGCACTGATCAAGACGCCCGATAAGTAAGGAGCTCGACGTGCAACATCATTCAAACCGCTCCATTTAGATGTCGCTTTTTGCACGCCCACTGCTGCCACAACGCCAACAGCAACCAGAGTCAAGGCTAAGCCAATACTGAATGACACAACTAAAGTCGCACCAAGAGTCATTGCCTTAAGCTGCAAACAGATAAGCAAAACCGTTACCGCAGCAGGGCATGGAATCAAACCGCCCGTTAATCCAAACAGCAGAATTTGCCCATTCGTCACGTCTCGATTCTCAAAGCGCTTTTGAATGTCTAAAGCGTGAGCGCGCTCGTGAGCATCTTGATATTCCTTATCTTCGCTTTCTAAATGAGAACCAGGACGGAAATGCACATCAAAGTCATGGGTATGATCATGGTGCCCGATGATCAAAGTGACAGAAAGTCCATTAGAGACTTCAATGCAAGACGCCGATTCCAAGTATCCATCACGCTCTATAAAGTGATAGATATCAGCAGGTTGATAACCATCACTCGATACCGAAACCTTGATACCTTCCGCAGTTAAAGGTTTACCGCTGAGTGTTCGCAACTGGAAACGGTGATGGTCCCCTTCCTGTGTAATCGAAAGCGAAACATGCCCATGTCCTGTATCCACAACTTGCGTCGTCCAATCGCGAGCATGATCCTGAGCTTTGTTCCAAGCTCGCTCATCGCTCCATGTTCGCCAAAACATCCATACGCCGGTTGTCACGATAATGACCCCAGAGATAAGTTGCATCCATGGTTCAGCCGCTTCAGCGGTGAATTTCTGGCTAATATACATCCCGCCAACAGCGATTAACCATACAATTGCAGTGTGAGAAAGTGTGGCAGCTAAACCCAGCATCACGGCTTGTTTGACCGTTCCTTTCACAGCGACAATGAACGCCGCCATCATCGTTTTAGAGTGCCCAGGTTCTAAACCATGCAAAGCGCCAAGCAAAATGGCACTGGGAATAAAGAACCACCCATTACCTTGTTGTAGTAACGCGACAAAATCCATTGTTGTTCTCTGTTGTTGATTCTAATTTATCGCAAACTATACTCCCCCCTAGTATTAAATACTACCCCCCAGTATAAATTGAGTGCTACATTATCAGTTAGAATAACTCGGCCCGTAACTTAAAGAAGATAAGACATGTCGCATACAACCAGAGATCAAAAGAAGCTCAACACTCGAGTCAGTAAAATACAGGGTCAGGTGAATGGACTTAAAAAAATGCTGGAAGAAGAGCATGAATGCCAAGATGTGTTGCAGCAGATTGCCGCTATTCGGGGAGCAGTAAATGGTTTGATGCGAGAAGTAATTAAAGGTCACTTACTTGAGCACGTTGTACTTGAGGAAGACAAAACTCAACGTGAAAAAGATATGGAAGTCGTATTAAAAGTACTGGACTCTTATATAAAGTAACCCTACTTCGCTAGAGTAAAGTCACTAGGGTTAAACTCGAATAGATCCTTTATAGGTAATCGCTTACTAAGCGGGAAATAAAAATTCCATTTCATATTGATTAAGTTGAAAATGGAACCTATATCGGTTCAAGTTAAATAGTTTATTTATAAGAACTAAAACGGCCCAAACATAGGGCCGTTCATATTATTAAAAAACTCTAAACTATCTGATAAAAATACATATTGTGATAGGTTTTTACTTTATGGAAGAGTACAAGTAAACCTTTATACCTCTTGTAATTCGACGTGCTTAGCGCTGTAAGATTTTGTAAATGCAACACACCCCAAAAGTACAGCAAGTGGTAACACAGGATCAAAGATTGAACCATGAGATCCGAAGAATAAGTTAAGAATCATGACTAATGAACCACCAATAGCCCAAGCAATTGTTGTTGGAATAGTCCAAATAATGAGTTGTTTCTTAACCTCAGTCACCCCCATTAATCGATTAACAATATGGAATAGCGAGTCATTAAAGTAGCCAGCAAATAGAGATCCCATCGTAGCTGCCGTCGCTGCGAATAAAAGGTTAACGTCAGGAATATTTACTAAAACTGGGGCAGATATAGAAGCAGCGGTTATCATGGAGACTGTACCAGAGCCCTGAATAATACGAACTAACGTCGCAATAATAAATGGAATCATAACCGCAGAAATAGGAAGCCCTGCAACTTGGTTAGCAATCTCTGCGCCCGCACCCGTTTCACGCAATACGGCACCTAACGCACCACCAGCTCCTGTTACTAACAAAATGATGCCACAAGTGGAGATTCCTTGTTCCATCTTTTCATTCGCTTCTTCTTTGGTAAGGTTATTACCCAATGTGTAAACCGCTAATAACGTCGCTATTGATAGTGCAATAGTAGGGCTGCCGATAAAAGCGATAAATTGACCAAATGTTGTTGCAGTCAGCCCTTCGAAACCGAAAGTCCCCTCTAATAAACCCATCACTGATTTCGCAAGTATAAGTAAAATTGGGATAATAATTGGAGCGATAGATTTACTTAAAGATGGTAGGTCTTTCGCTTCTTTACTTGCAATGTACTCTTTGTGATCATTAATCAGTTGCTCACTAGACTTCGAGAAATGTTCGGTTGGAATGAATTCAGGAAACTGCTTTTCTAACCATCTTGCATACCAAACAATACCCATGACACAAGGCGCTGCGATCATCAAACCAAAACCTAACATGCTGGCAAGATCGACACCAAAGATACCAGCAACTCCCAAAGGCCCTGGAGTCGGCGGAATAGCGTGATGCGCTACGACCAAGCCGCCCGCCAGAGCAACCGTAAGCGTTAAAATCGAGCGATTGGACGTTTTTGACAAAGACTTCGCTATTGGATAAAGAATGATAAGCGCGCTATCCACAAAGATTGGGATGCTAACAATATAGCCAGTTACAGCAAGAGCGGCCTCTTCTTTCTTTTTTCCTAACCACTTTATAAAATTATAGGCAATACTTTCTCCTGCTCCAGAAGCCTCTAAAATAGCCCCCATCATAACGCCGAGACCGATGACAATCCCTATACCGCCTAATGTTCCACCAAATCCTTTGCTAACGGTCGCAATCGTGTCGTCAACACTTAACCCACCAATAATACCTGCGATACATGCCGCAATTAACATCGCAATTAACACATGTACTTTTGTACGTAATACAAGAAAAACAAGGACTGATACGGCTACTATTAGTCCAATTACTGAGGTTGGTAACATTAGACAATCTCCATATTGTTAACAGAAATAAATTGTTGTAATACATCCTTGAAATTACTGTCTGCTTTAAATCCAAGCTCCAGTTCTTTAGTACAATCAATTTTTTGTGGCCAACTACTCACAATACGATCAATACCCGCATCATGCTCATAGGTAATATAATTAGAAAGTTGTTTACCCATTAGAGTGTCCATTGTTTGAATCATCTCAGCTGGTGTAGTTTGAATACCAGGTAAATTAAGCGTTCTATAGGACAGATTATTTAACTGCTCATAAGGCATTAGCCCTGCATATTGAATATTGTCCACCACTCTAGACGGGCTCGATATCCAAAGTTTTAGCGTAGGGTCTACAGGACAATTTGATTCTTGAGCATTCAAAGGCTCACGAATAATTCCGCTTACGAAAGAGCTAGCGGCAAGGTTTGGTTTCCCAGGGCGAATACAAATAGTCGGTAAACGTACGGATACAGCTTTAACAAAGCCTTTACGGGCATAGTCGTTAACCAATAACTCACCTATGGCTTTTTGCGTCCCGTAGGATGACTGAGGATGAAGTGCTGTTATTGGTGTAATCGTTTCCGGAAGATCACCACCAAAGACAGCTAAAGATGAAGCAAACGTAAAACGAATATTAGGGTTTACTTTACGGCAACGCTCAAGCAATAACTGTGTGGTCGTCAGGTTTACAGCTACGCCTAAATCAAAATCTTGCTCAGCATGGCTCGATACAATTGCCGCTAAATGAAAAATGTGTGTCGTTTCGGCAGTAATAACTTGGTCTATATTTTCTCGCTTTGTCATATCCATGACTAAAGAAACGACTCGGTCATCAATGCCCTCTAAGCGCGACTTTTGAATGTCGACAATAGTAATACTTTCAGCTTTGTTTTCTTTTAGTAGTGATTTGGCAAGTAGGGTTCCGAGAAAACCCGCCCCTCCAGTTATGATAATATTCATAGTCACGACCCTTTGTTTTTGTAATTGGTTTCAAGTTATTTATGGATAGAAATTAAAATTGTTATAGGTATGGTTTAACCCAACTAAGGCCCAGCTGCGTGCTATGCCTTGGGTTGTATTCACAACCGATCCAGCCTTGGTAACCAGAGTCATCCAAAACATTGAATAGGTGTGGGTAATTCAGTTCGCCTTCCGATGGTTCGTGCCTTTCAGGCACAGAAGCAATTTGAATATGGCCTGTGTATGGCGCCACATCGCGAATCAACGTACTCAGATCACCGTCCATAATTTGTGCGTGATAGAGATCGAGCTGCAATTTCACGTTTGGACGAGCCACTTGTTTGATGAGTTCCACCGCTTCACGTTGATGTGCAACGAAGTAGTTCGGTACATCGCGATTGTTGAGTGGCTCAATCATCAGCTCAACACCTTGTTCGGCAAACTTATCCGCTGCATAACGAATGTTTGAGATAAAGGTTTCAATATGCTGATCACGAGTGAAGCGTGAATCAACAATGCCAGACATAGCGTGAACCTTTTTACAGTTCAGTGCCTTGGCGTACATCAGCGCAGTCTCGACGCTCGTTTTAAATTCATCCTCACGCCCCGGAATAGCTGCAAAACCTCGTTCACCTGCATCCCAATCACCTGGAGGCATGTTGAATAACGCTTGCTCAAAACCAAACTGCTGTATCTTGCTTGCTAGTTCTTGCGCTTCGAATGCGTATGGAAAAAGGTATTCCACCGCTTTGAAGCCCGCTTGGTGTGCTTTTTCGAAACGATCTAGAAAAGGAACTTCTGTGAATAACATTGTCAGATTTGCCGCGAATTTAGCCATTACTTACCTCTCCCTTTTAGGTCTTGAATCTCAGTATCCGTTAAGTAGCGGATGTTGCTGTCTTTAAGAATGAACGCTAGCTTCGCTGTCTCTTCTAACTCTTCTGCGTTATCCACTGCATCTTCAAAGTCCGTACCCGTGATCACTGGACCATGGTTCGCCAGGAGGAAAGCTCTGTAGTCACTAGCCCGCTGCGCAAGTTCTTCAGCAATCTGAGGGTCGCCCGGGCGCAGGTACGGAATCACTGGCAGTTCGCCAATGCGCATTACAAAGTAAGGTGTAAAAGCTTTGATGGCATTCTCGCGATCTAGACCTTCAAGACAAGAAAGCGCCGTCAAGTAAGTAGAATGCAGATGCACAATCGCATTACACTTTGAGTTATTTCGATAAATCGCCAGATGAAAAGCGACTTCTTTTGATGGCTTTTCACCAGAGATATGGTTGCCATCAATATCCACAACCGAAAGCTCTTCAGCAATCAAGCGGCCGAACGAGGAACCAGTTGGCGTCGCCAGAAAGTGTCCATTAGGCAGCTTTAGAGAAAGGTTGCCAGCGCCGCCAGTCGCATAGCCACGTTCAAACATAGAGCGAGCCATAGTGACCATTTGCTCTCGCAGTTGTTGTTCTGTCATCAATTCTTTATTCATCACAACCTCACCTATTCAAAAAACGACTGTGCTTTGGCAAAGAAGTGCTCATCGCCGAAGTTGCCCGATTTCAGAGCCAAAGAAAGCTCGCCTTCAAGTGACTTCACCCAAGGTACACCTGGTGCGATTTGAGGACCGATATGAAAACCTTTTACGGCTAGGCTTTGGGTTACAACCCCTGAGGTTTCCCCACCCGCAACGATGAAATTTTTCACACCGTGCTGCTGAAGTTTGATTGCAAGTTGGCTAAAGAATTGTTCAACCGCGTGACTTGAAGCATGCGCGCCAAACTCTTGTTGAATCGCTTTTAACGCCGCTGCATCTGCGGTTGCGTAAACCAGTGGTGCGAACTCGCTTTCGATGTTGGTCATGACCCAATCAAACACTTGATTTGAGTAGTCTTCTTCCGTCAGACACGCCTTCACATCAATAGCAAAGTGTGGCGCTTTTTCTTTGTAAACAGCGACCTGTTGGTTGGTCATGACAGAACAAGATCCAGATAACACAACGGTTGGTGCTTTTTTAGGGTTCCCCTCTTGCTTCGCATCACTTTGATCTTCAAGGCTCTCTATCCAGTTCTTAGCAATACCCGCAGCCAAACCAGAACCACCAGTTACCAGTTTTAGAGACTTCGCCGCTTGGCCAAGTGTGACAAGATGCTCTGCATTGAATGCATCAACCACTGCGTAGCGGTTGCCTTGTACTTTTAGCTCTTCAAAGCGCTCAATTACCGCTTTTGGACCTTGTTCAATTATTTGGAAGTTCACCAGGCCAGATTTGCCTTGAGATTGAGCATCCATCATACGAACTAGGCTTGAATCAGTCATTGGTGTCACAGGGTGATTACGCATACCTGAGTCGCTTAGCAAGTCTTGGAATACAAATAGATGGCCGTTGAAAACTGTGCGACCATTCACTGGTAATGATGGGCATACAATGGTGAACGCTTCACCTAGCTCTGCAAGCAGTGCATCCGTTACAGGACCAATGTTACCTTCTGCTGTGCTGTCAAACGTTGAGCAGTACTTGAAGTAAAACTGCTGACAGCCATTTGCTTGCAGCCACTTAAGCGCCGCTACTGAATCCTCGATTGCCTCATCTACAGGACAAGAGCGAGATTTAAGACTGATCACGACCGCATCTGCGTTTACATCAATCTCTTCTTTTGGAATACCGTTAAGCTGAACTGTGCGCATGCCGTTTTCTACAAGAAAACCTGCGATGTCTGTTGCGCCAGTAAAGTCGTCTGCGATAACGCCTAATAACATCATTTTTTCTCCGTTTTACGTGCGCTTATTTCTGTTTGTTTTCTACACCTGGAAGCTCAATACCATCAAAAATCTTGATAACGGCACTGTCGTCTTCCTGGCCAAAACCAGCATTGCTTGCACTCAAAAACATGTTTAGTGCTGTGCTTGATAGAGGAAGTGGAAATTTGAGATCTTTTGCTGTGTCCGATACGAGGTTTAGATCTTTCACAAAGATGTCGACCATAGATTTAGGGGAGTAGTCACCATCAACTACATGCTTCATGCGGTTCTCAAACATCCAAGAGTTACCCGCTGCATTCGTCACCACGTCGTACATCAGGTCAAGAGGAATGTTTGCACGTGCCGCTAATGCCATTGCTTCAGCACCAGCTGCGATATGAACACCTGCTAGCAATTGGTGGATAATCTTCACAGTTGCGCCTAGGCCAATCGCTTCACCGATGTTGTAGACTTTAGCTGCCGTTGCGTTGAGTACTGGTTCAAGTGCATCAAATGTGCTTTGCGCTCCCGACGCCATAATAGTCATCTCACCTAATTCTGCTTTTGCAGCACCACCAGATACCGGTGCATCAAGCATCACAAGATTGTGTTCTGCCAATTTCGCTTCAATTTGTTTTGCGTCTTCTGCTGAGATGGTTGCTGAAACCATTACTGGCGTATTCGGCTTAAGCGCTGTAGCAAGACCGGTTTTGAACAAGACCGTGTTAACTTGAGCTGCGTTCACAACAAGAACTAGAACCGAATCAAGCTTATCTGCAAACTCAACTGCATTTGTAGAAACAGCTTTTGCACCGAATGAACCTAACTCTTCAAGCGCTTGAGAATTTAAATCGAAACCATAGACATCTAGGCCTGCACGCACACATGACTTTGCGGCGCCCATTCCCATAGAGCCTAAACCGATAACACCTACAGATTGAACTTCACTCATAAAAACAATGCCTTCTGGTCTATTAAACTTTGTTAATTCTTGTTTGGTTGATGTGATTATATGTGAAAATCAATACTAAGACCTCGCTTTGAATCACATTTTTTCACACAAATTAACAATGTCGTGATATATACCTCTTTATGGGCAGAGATATTCCGAGCAGTTAACACAAGCGAAGGCTGTTCTTACAACATTGAGAACATAATTCACAGATATTCACAACAAATGAAAAGATTGGTAGGATACTGAAAAACAAGAATATAGAAGTGAAACTATGATCCCAGCAGAACG
>NZ_JADDYG010000029.1:32383-33597 GCF_015163535.1 Vibrio sp. OPT46
TATTAATACTAAGACCTCGCTTTGAATCACATTTTTTCACACAAATTAACAATGTCGTGATATATACCTCTTTATAGGCAGAGATATTCCGAGCAGTTAACACAAGCGAAGGCTGTTCTTACAACGTTGAGAACATAATTCACAGATATTCACAACAAATGAAAAGATTGGTAGGATACTGAAAAACAAGAATATAGAAGTGAAACTATGATCCCAGCAGAACGTCAAAGAACCATATTATCCCTGTTATCACATCAAGAAGTGTTAAGCATTTCAGATTTAACCGACCACCTTGGCGTATCACATATGACCATTCGTCGTGATATCGTGAAGCTTGAATCCTCAGGTAAAGTCGTTTCTGTTTCTGGTGGAGTGCAACTCGCTCAAGCTCTACATTCCGAACTTTCCCATGATGCGAAGGTCGAGCAACAAGCGGATGAAAAAATTCAAATTGGTAAGCTGGCGGCTACGTTAATTGGTCAAGACGCTACGATTTACTTGGATGCGGGAACAACCTCTCTAGAAATCGCCCATCAAATAGCAAATCGTAATGATCTTTTAGTGATCACCAATGACTTCTCTATTGCTGCTTTCCTTATGACGCACAGTGAATGTGAGCTTTACCACACTGGCGGAAAAATTGACCGCGAGAACCAATCCACCATTGGTGGAAAAGTCGCAGAGTTCTTGAATGGGCTAAATATTGATATCGCCTTTATTTCGACTTCATCTTGGAGCTTGAAAGGCTTATCAACACCTAATGAAAATAAAGTTCTCGTTAAAAAAGCAATCATCAAGGCGGCACAAACCAATTATCTGATCTCAGACTCAACTAAATACGGTCAGATAGCGAGCTTTCATGCATTAGACATCGAGCAATTGGACGGAATTATTACCGATCGAAACCTATCCGAAGTGGTCACTCAAGAATTAACGGATAAAGGATTACGTGTGTATAAAGAGTAACACTACCTAAACATCTGAGTTCGCGTAACTTTTATACTCGTTAATTTATAGGTGCTTCCAATATACATAGACCGTGCTGTGTACTTTCTGGCAGAAAACACATCCTTTTGTTTTCTAAATTACCAAATTACTGATTACATCTGGATATGAAAGCTCACTTCGCTTTATCGCTGCTCGTCACTTGTCATCAAAAATCAAATTCACTGCAATTGCCATCAAAACTAAGCCTGAGATTGGCAGCAAGACAC
>NZ_JADDYG010000029.1:33607-34236 GCF_015163535.1 Vibrio sp. OPT46
CCATAGACCGTGCTGTGTACTTTCTGGCAGAAAACACATCCTTTTGTTTTCTAAATTACCAAATTACTGATTACATCTGGATATGGAAGCTCACTTCGCTTTATCGCTGCTCGTCACTTGTCATCAAAAATCAAATTCACTGCAATTGCCATCAAAACTAAGCCTGAGATTGGCAGCAAGACACCTAATGGCGAGCGCTCAATGTAAGGCAGATTCTCTGCAATCAATAAACCCCACTCAGGTTCTGGCGGCTTAACGCCAAGTCCGATAAAACTCAGAGACGTCAGGCTAAGCGTGATGTACGGCAAACGCAGAAACGCATGACGAATCAATGGCGGCAGCACATAAGGCAACAAGTAGTAACGGAGTACTCGCCACTGACTGGTTCCCCAAATGGGCGCAAGATGCGTGTAAGGCTGCGCTTTGGCTTCCATCAACAAACTTGCACAGTGCGCCGCTAATGGTGCCCATGACACCATAACAATCGCAATCAAGGCACTGTTTGGGTTCATCCCCGTTAGACCAGCAATCAGCAGACCCGCCACAATGTATGGCACACCTTTGGTGATCTCAATTAAGCCTTGGCTATAACGAGTCACGAAGCCGAGCAGCAAACCAATCACCAAACT
>NZ_JADDYG010000029.1:34413-35409 GCF_015163535.1 Vibrio sp. OPT46
ACAACCAATCAGCAACGCAAAGATTGTCGCACTGACGATGCGTTTGGTGGTGTTTTGGGTAAAACGGAACGTACTGTGACTGCTGATCAGCTTGCCACTTGTGACACTGTGCCCGAGTAACCAGCGTTGCAATAAGATGCTCGCACTGCTGATCAACATCGAGAACACCAGCAACACCAACAAGCCACCTTGCAGCATCGGCAGATCTTGTGACTTCGCCGCGCCTAAGATTAGTCGTCCGATACCCGGAATGGAAAACACTTGCTCCACAGCAACCGCGCCGCCGGTTAAACCGATCACCGTCATTGCGATTTGAGGAATCAAGTTACTAACAGCACGCCACAAGGCAAAGCGTAATATTTGAAACTTACTGACGTTCGCCGATAGCCAACTGATCACCCAAGGCTCATCTAGTACACGCTTGAGGCTGTCATTGAGCAAGCGCCCAAACAAGCCAGCAGCAGGCAATGCCATTGCCAAACTTGGTAGCCAGAGGTTTTGCACGCCTTGCCAACCATAAGGCGGGAACCAGCCCAACCAAATGGAAAACACCATGATCAGCAACGAAGCAATCACGTATTCAGGCAGTGAGACCAACACCGAACTGAGCGTGTCATGATGTTTGTCTAAACGATTCTGTTGCCAACGACGCACAGTGTAAAGGACGCTCGCCATACACATTACAAATGCCATAACTAACGCTGTAAGCATCAGTAATAGCGACGTTTTTGCGGTTTGTTGAACGCTCTCCATCACGGATGCGCCGCTCACCCAAGAGACACCTAAGTCTCCTTGCATGGCAAGCGTCAGCCAATCCCACAATCGCTCAGCAGCGCTGCGGTCAAGTTGAAGATCTTCTCGAATTGCTTGCAGAGCTTCTGCCGTCAGCAATTGTTGAGCACCCGCACGAGCACGGAGGATTGATTGGCTTGGGTCGATACCGGCAATATCCGGCATCAAACCCACCAGCACAACCACTACCCCGAGTGACAGGAA
>NZ_JADDYG010000029.1:35489-42092 GCF_015163535.1 Vibrio sp. OPT46
TCCAACGAGAACGCATGTTGGCAACAGACGACATCGAGTTAGTTCACCTCAGTAAACTGGTCGATCAGGCGACGCTCACGTGGGTCACGTTGTGCATTCTTCACGCGATCACTCTCACCTTGGATTACACGCTCGTGAAGCAGTGGAATCACAGCGTATTGCTCAAGGATTTTGCTTTCTGCTTCGATGATCGCTTGTTGGCGTTTCTCACCCAAAGGTTGACGATCAGCGTGTTTCAATGCTGCGTCCACTTCTTCAGAGCAGAACTGACCTAGGTTGTAAGAACCTTTACAGCTAAAGTCACTTTGCATGTACGCCACTGGATCGCCAGAATCCAGCACCGTTGCACGTGACAACAAGAACGCATCGAACTTACCTGCTAGTGCATCGTTTTCGATTTGTGCGTATTCACGAACGTCTAGCTCAACCACAAAGCCAGCCGCTTCAAGTTGTTGCTTTAGCAGCACCGCTACTTCTGGCAACTCAGCACGGTCGGTAAATGTACCGATGGTGATCTTCTCTCCGTTCGCGTGGCGCATTTCCATGGTTTCCATACGAGGGTTCGCATCACGAATTGGTTGAGCCCATGCCAATGCAGGACCTAACAAACCTTTTGCTGAATCGGCGTGGTTCTCGTAAACCGTTTTGATGATTTGCTCACGGTTAACCGCTTGAGCCGCTGCTTTACGCAAACCGAACTGGCTAAACACATCTGATTTATTGTTTAGGTAAAGCGTGTTGGTACGTGGCATTGCAACTTCATGCAGTTGTGAAGATTCCATCATCGCGATTTGCGAAACAGGAACGGCTTCAACTACATCCGCCTCACCGGTACGTAGTGCAGCAGCACGAGCAAAACCGTTTGGTACGTATTCCGCAAAAATGCTATCTACTTTCGCTTTTTCACCCCAGTAACCATCAAAACGCTTCAATTTAGCGCTGGTTGTCCCGTTGATTTCTGTCAGAACGAATGGGCCCGTACCCGCATTGATTGGCACAACACGACCGTTTTCTTGATATGCAGCACCAGAAAGGATCGCTAGCTGTGGGCTAGAAAGACGGCTTGGCAACAGTGGATCGTTAAAGGTCGTTTTGATTTCAACAGTGAAGTCGTCCAATGCGCGAACTTGCCATTCGATACCGTCCAAGATGCGTGGTTTAGGTGCGGCATCTAATGCTTTTTGCAGAGAGTTCACGACCGCGTTGGCATCAAGCTCAGAACCATCGTGGAATTTCACGCCTTTACGTACCTTAAATTGCCACGTCATTGGGTCAACTTGTTCCCACTCTGTTGCCAGCATAGGCTCTGCTACCGACTGATCGTTTAGGTTCACTAGCGTTTCTGCCGTGCTCCAACGTGACAGTTTGAACGCGTCATCTGAAAATGGCGACAAACCTGTGCGTGGTGGTTGCATCATGGCAACGCGAATTTCCGTTGCTTGCGGTGCAGCTGCTTTTCCCGCTTCTGGCTTGCTTTCGCCAGAGTCAAAACAACCCGTCAGCAGTGCGCTTAAAGCCAGCGACAAAGCTAACTTGGGAGTACTAAGGTGCATAAGAAACCTCTCCAATGGTTTTTGTGAATTCATTACTTTTGTGTTGAGCTCTCATCAAGGCTCTCGTGATCAAGTGTGATGGATTATTTGTCACGTTTTGTGCCGTGCCGTGCTCGACAACGCGTCCTTTGTCTAACACTAGGATTTCATCGCATAGGGTTTGTGCCGCATCGAGGTCATGTGTCACCAAAATCAGGCGCATCTGACGACTCTTTTGAATGCCTGCCAACAGGTCGAGAATCTGTTTACGACTGACGGGGTCTAGGCTGCTGGTTGGCTCATCGGCAACCAAAACACAAGGCTCGACAATCAAAGCTCTGGCGATAGCCACACGTTGCGCTTGCCCAACCGATAACTGCTGCGGGTTACGCTCCAACAATGTGAGATCTAAACCGACATCCGCCAAAACCTTTTCCACCTTCTCGTTAAGCTCTTGCGTTAAACCAATATTGCTTAGCGGCTCCAGTAAGATCTGACGAACGGTGTAATAAGGATTCAAGCTCGACTGCGGCTCTTGCGGAATCAATTGAATGTGCTGACACAACTCTTGGCGCTGCTTAGCCGAGCTACGCGATAGCGGATAGCCACACACATACACTTCACCAGATGTGGGTTTACGAAGACCAAATAGAAGTTCAATCAAGGTCGATTTACCCGCGCCAGAAGGACCAACAATCGCAATGTTCTTTGTGTCGATGGCAAGATCCAATTGTTCGAGCGCTTTAAACGGTTTGCCCCCCAACCAATTTGGTTTGGAGTAATAGTGAACACTGGCTTGCTCAAAGCGAACTTCCGCCGATTTAGGCTGCGTGTGCCCGCTCAAGTTGTGCTTAGTCAAAATAGGCTCCAGAGATGAGGTTAAGGCAGCAGTTGCGCAAGTTGTTGGCAGAAAGGATGCGAACTTTGCTGAATGGCTTGCCATGGTGCGCCATAAGCCACCATGGTGTTGTCCGCAATCACCAAGACTTTGTCACACGCCAAAGCCGCAGATAGGTCGTGCGTGATCAACAAACCACTGATGTTGCGTTGCTGAACACTACTGCGAAACAACTCAAGGATCTCCGCTTCGGTGATTGGATCGAGCGCACTGGTGGGCTCATCCGCGATGATCAAGTTGGCACTACCAAGCAACGCGATCGCAATACAAATACGCTGGCGCTGACCACCAGATAGCTGGCTTGGATGCTGCGCCAATGCTGCTTTTGGATCTGCAAATCCGAGTTGAGACAACAAGGTCGTCACCGTGTCTCGGTTTGCTGAAGACAAGCGTGTTTTGTTGCCCGTCAATGCCAAACACAGTTGTTGTTCGACAGACGCCAATGGATTCAGCGCTTTAAGTGCATCTTGGAAAATGACCGCAGGACGCTGCGATTGACTGCGTTGCAGCATGGCAGTTTGTGCGACTTCACTGCTGTTAAGCTGGATACTTCCGTCTACCCAAATATCAGACGGCAAAAAACCTGCGACGGCTTTCGACAACATGGATTTACCAATGCCGGAAGGTCCCATAATGGCAAGAACTTCACCTTGAAACAGCTCAAAAGAAATGTCTTTGAAGAGTGTGCGTTCTGAGTCTATAAGGCTGAGATTATTAACGGAGAGTATTGGTCGAGAAATCACGGCATCAAACTAAATGTAATAATATAACATCACAAATAATATCATGCGGGTTAAAGCAAGGAAACCAGTCGGAAAGGTTATTTCATCACCTTTTTCAGATTTATCAACAAGGGCAGATAGCTCCCCCCCTTGTGATAAGAACATCTAAGTTAGGTCATTTGTGACAGTGTGTATTAAAGACACTTTTGTTTAACTTGACCGAGGTATGGAAACAAGAAGACAAAGCGCCCAACGTAGAACAACGTGAATGCCAGCCATAAACCGTGGTTGCCCCAATATTGCACCGCAATAAATTGAGTCACTAAGAACAACACCATGGTTAGAAAGGTAGAGTTACGCACTGGTCGCGTCGTCCCTGTACCGGTAAAGATTCCGTAAAACGTAAGACCAAAACCAGCAACCAACGGGAATGCCAATAACCAAGGGCTCATGTCCAAATACAGCTCAACAAGATTTGGCAAAGTGGTAAATAACGACACCACTTGGTGTTTGAACTGCACTAGCAGCAAGGTCAAGACAACAACGAACGCTGCGGTCCATTGCGTGTTTAGCTTAATCACGTTATCAAGCAATGTCTTATTCTTCTGCCCTACTGCTTTACCTGCAAAGACGCTCGACGCATTCGCCACACCGTCGAACATGTAGCTGACGATAAAGGTCACTTGCATCAAGATTGCGTTCGCAGCAAGCACATCAGAACCAAGCTGAGAGCCTACACGCGCCATCATGTTGAAGAACACCAATAGACACACAGTACGAAGCAGCAGATCCATATTGGAAGACGCGATGACTTTGAGATCTTTACGCGTCATTTTTGCGGTCTGAATGTAATCAAACAGCGGGAAGCGACAGGTTTTCAACACCAGCACTGCACCGATAACAAACGTCGAGATTTGCGCGATAAGTGTCGCCACCGCAACACCAGCAATCCCCATATCGAAGTACAACACAAATACGATATCCAGCACGATGTTCAGCACGTTACCAAACACTTGCGTGAACAAGGTTTCTTTGGCTTTCGCCTGCCCCATCAACCAACCAATCACGGTGTAGTTCAGCAGTACAAATGGCGCACCAAAGATCATAATATCGAAGTAAATCTTAGCGTTTTCGGCCACGACTGCATCAGGGGAGATAATCAGCTCTGCCCCCATCCAAATCACGGACTGCAACGCAATGAAAATCAAGCCAAGGCAGAGCGAAAGCACGAAAGGACGCAATAAGCTACTCGCTTGATCCTCTGGGCTATTTTTACCTAATGCGATTGCACTTTGCCCGGTAGTACTGACGCGGAAGAAGCCAAACAGCCAATACAAGGTATTCATGATGACGGTGCCGATCGCTACACCACCAATCATCTCAGCCACACCGAGTTTACCGATCACCGCGGTGTCCACCGCCCCCAATAATGGTTGGGTAACAGTAGAAACGATGAAAGGAAATGCGATTTTAAAATAGTCTTTATGAGTCAGGGACATCTTAAATTATGAACGGGGTTAATTTTTTATAAGGTCGCTATCATATGCGAATGGCGTCCGAACATGAACCAAAGTTCGCCAGCAAGGAATAGCATTGATAATTGATACAACCAGCAAACGTATTCTCATACCAAAGCTTGAAATAGGATAACGACTTATGAGAAAAGCCAAGTTAACTGCATATAAATGAGTTTCTAGTTTGGAAAGATTAGCGTTTGGTTGAGCATGGCAGATCAGAATGTATCTGCCATGTCATAACGGTAGTGATTGGTGAAAAGAGACCGTACAGATGATATTTAATGCTTGTGGGTTTCATCTGACAATGTTTAGGTCGATACCAAGCCTTATGTTCTGTAAAGCACCTTTACAACATGCCAACCGAACTTGGTTTTAACTAAATGCGGCGTTAACACTTCGCCAGAAAAGCACACTTTGTCGAACTGAGGTACCATTTGACCACGGCGGAATTCACCAAGGTCACCACCGCGTTTGCCTGACGGGCAAGTTGAATACTTCTTCGCTAATGTCTGAAACTTAGCGCCTTTTTTCAGTTGCTTGATTATGTCTTCCGCTTGCTCTTTGTGCTTCACAAGAATATGTAATGCGGCTGCTGTATTTGCCATTGATCTATCTCTCACTATTCTGGTCGCGCAAGTGTACCCAATCCTTTTTAACAGACCAAACATTTCTTAATAATAGCTCAGCGGTAAAGGCCCCAATACACGAGGAATATAAAATCGTCTACATAATGAGTTTAAAATACAAACAAGTTTTGCTCAGTTAATCACTATTCTCTAAAAGATTGTCTAAAAAGCTCACATTTGTCTCTCCGATGGTTGAAGCCTTCGTCTGATAAGATTAGATTAGACACAATTCGGTGGTATTTATAAGGTTATTTTCATGGCAAAAGTCGTAAGCAAAGCGAATCAGTCTCAGGGCATGTTGATGTTTAAGCTCACCCTGCAACAGAGTTTCGCTATCGGTACGCTAAAAGTCCGTGAAATCGTCCCATACATGCCAACGACGAAGATCCCTTACTCGCATCATCACGTCATTGGAACAGTTACGATACGTAACTTAACAGTACCAGTGATCGATATGTCAGCAGCTGTTGGCTTTCGTCCTATAAGTGAAGAAGAATATAAAAGCTGCTACTTGATCGTGACAGATTGCTTGCGAACCGTGGTTGCTTTTATGGTTCGTAGTATAGAGAAGATCATTGAGTGCGATTGGAAAGCTATTGAAACGCCACCTCCGAGCGCTGGAAAAAATATTTTCGTGACTGGAATTACTCGCTACGAGGACAAAACTGTTCAAATGCTGGATGTGGAGCTGCTACTTTCCAAAATTTATCCGCAGTACGAGAATTCAAAGATCCCAATGCTGACAGATATTGAGCGAGAACGCCTAAAAGCACTCAGTATTCTATTGGTGGATGACTCTTCCATCGCTCGTAAACAGCTGTGTGACGCACTCGATAGCATCAATATTGGGTATCAAATCTGTAAAAATGGTTTAGATGCATTGGAACTGATGAAAAGTGACGCTGCGGCTCATCGCCCAATTGATATTCTGGTCAGCGATATTGAAATGCCCGGATTAGACGGTTATGAATTAGCATTTGAAGTTCAGAATAATTCCTCTCTGAACCATTCATACCGCATTTTACATACATCGTTATCGAGCGAAATCTGTGTAGACAGAGCTCACCAAGTTGGCGCGCATGAGGCACTTGAGAAGTTCAATGCTGGAGAACTAATCGAAGCGATGCTTCGCGGAGCAAAAGAGCTAGAAGCCAAAGCTATGACTTCTTAACTCTTATTGGACGAGTTGATTTGAGAATATAATGCAGTACTTGTCCTATCCCTGATGCTCACATCCGCTAATTTCTCAGCTCACTTCTTTGGCATCGCGTAACTACGAGAAACGAATTCCGTCTCTTTGACTTGGTG
>NZ_JADDYG010000029.1:42102-45242 GCF_015163535.1 Vibrio sp. OPT46
GCTTGTCCTATCCCTGATGCTCACATCCGCTAATTTCTCAGCTCACTTCTTTGGCATCGCGTAACTACGAGAAACGAATTCCGTCTCTTTGACTTGGTGAGCATGATTAATATAAGAAGCTAGGCTGTAAAGTACATTCGCTAATAAGTTCGCGTAACGAAACAAAATAGGTGAGGGCTGCTTCTTACCTGTATGTTCAACGGCAACTAATGCTCGTACCGTTTTTTTAGCTTGGCAACGGCACAAATGCAATTGACTGGCTGCCGAGTGCCCTCCGGGTAGAACAAAGCCTTTGAAGCCGCCATCAATACGTTGCTTGAGCAAAGCATAATCGGCCTTTAACTCTTCAACTTCCGCTTCTGTAATCGCTAATTTTCCGCGAACCGAACCATTTAGATGATAAACATTAGGCTGCATTCTTGTCAGTATATCGCGGCTAAACTCGTCCAATTCCATAGCGAGAACAAGGCCAATACGACTACAAAGTTCATCTGCTGTAATTTCAAAGTCACAAACCGGACTGTCCTCGTAAATAAACGGATAGCAAATCTCGCTCAATTCCTTGCTTACAGGTTTCATGCTTTTGTTCCAATATAAAAAAGGGAGTCAGTATAACCTAACTCCCTTTAAACGTTCATTATGCCAAATGATCGACATTCATATGATCGGTTTACAATCAGGCACTTTCGACTTTCTTGTGACCTTCTTGAAGGTGAACAAAATCGACTAAATCATCACCAGACACTTGATACGCCTGACCAAAACCTTTAACAAATAGCCCCGATTCTGGCTTTAAGTTGAACAAAACGAAATCCTCTAGCTGGCTTAGACCATCAATAATCTCACCAAAACGCTCTTTCATTTGTCCAACAACTTGTTGCCACATCTCTGTGTCTCGCTCAACTACATTTGCTACCGCATCAAAAGTTAAGCGCTTACGAGCAAACAGCTGCTTTGAAGACTCTTCATCTTCGATCATCATCAATGAAACATTTGGATTTTCTAAAAGGTTACGGGCATGACGAGCGATTTTAGAAATGAGAACGAAATAACCTTCCTGGTTTTGGACATAAGGCGCGTAGCTTACATTCGGGCGACCTTCTGCATCGACAGTTGCAAGCTGAAGTGTACGACGCTCCTGACGGAACTCTTTGATCTCTGGCCCTAAACGACCTTGCAAACGCTCTTGTTTAACTTGTTGATCCATATTGATACCTGACTTTACTAATTAGTATTCGAGTTAAGCCTCGATTATGTTTGTGATTACTTTTTTAATTCGGCTTGTAGGGCGCGAAATTCGGTTACTTGCTCTTCAATCAACTCGCGCTTTTCGTTACGGCCTAAATAAACCTTGAAAATATTGCTTCCGCACTCTGAGAAAAAACCAAAATAGTGACTCTCTCTACCCATAAACGGTTTACTGACTAATGCGACATTTTTAACGTTATCTAATTTAAGGTGGCCGTGCAGTTCACCTTCTCTACCCATTAAATTGTAATAGCCACGCGCCACTTTTCCTTTTGGAAACGGCGCTTTAACTTCAAAGATAGAACCAAAAGAGTGGACGATGGTCGTCACCGGGCCAAAACCAACCAAACTTTCTAAGATGCTTTGCGCTTGCTCTCCTGGTGCAATAGCCACCATTTCCTGAGGTAGAGCCGCAACAACCTCAAACTCGGAAATGCCAAGACGCTCTGCCATCGCAGCTGGCAATAATTGTGGTTCTTGCTCTAGTAATACTTCAACTTGTTGCTTGATTGATTCCATTGTGTCTTCCGTTTTTGTTCAATTTGTTTTCATTAATTATTGGATGCTTTCGGTACGGTTTCGTTCATCTCTGACGTGAGTACCTGAATACAACTTTGAGCCAATGACACAGCCCAGAAGCTGCCTGCAAGAGTAAGGACTGCGCTACGTTCATGTAGTTGTACTAAGCCTTTCGCTTGCCACACTTTAAATAGAGGCAATAAAAACCCGAACGCGTCCTCTCCCATAAATGATGGAAGTTGATTTGCTTGAACAATGCCACGGTCAAACGCAGATTTGAGTGCAGAAAAAAGTGGTTCTAGAGGGCTTTGCTTCATCATCATCGCGATGGTGCTTTGACCTTCTTTGACCGCTTTAATATAGGTCTCTAGTGTGCGGTGTTGCATCATCCCGTAGCCACCGATATTACCTCCAGCACCACAGCCAATTGGCAATACCTCTGCATAAGTCTTGGCTAAACTATTGTATAAACTACGCTCGCGGTTATCGATTGCCCAATGGTTCACACTCAGTTGCTTCATATGGTGTTTGGCCATAAAGTTCACACCGAGCTCATACATTCCCGCTTTTTCTGGTGTGGTCGCAGGTGGCGGGATTTTTCCCTTTTCTACGAGGTTGAGCATGGGAGCTGACCCACCAACCACTAACTGATACAAGTCCAGTCCGTGTGCGCCAGTCGAGAGGAAATCATTTAAATCTTGCTCTAACACTTCTTTGGTTTGATAAGGTAAGCCATAGAGTAAATCAATAATGACCGGAATTTTGTCTTCTTTGGCGATCTCGCTCACCCGTTTGAGGACATCTTCTCTATCATCTAAACGTTTTGCGCTGCGGCGCACTTGTGTATTAAAACTTTGCACACCAAAAGAGAAACGATTAAACCCACCGTCTAAAGCGCCTTGATACAACTCATCAGAAAAACGATTGATGCGACCTTCTAAGGTGATTTCGCAGTCTGCGGCCAAAGGAAAGTGGTCTCGGATAGCCTGGCCTAACACACGAACCTGTATTGGAGATAAATCCGTTGGCGTTCCGCCCCCGATATATACGGCGTGAAAAATACCATTTTGTGTCCAAGGTAATGCCGCTTTCTCTCTAAGCTCCTGCATTAATGCTTCAAAGTACTCATCAACCAGTGTGCGACTTGCAGCATTTTGAAAGAAGTTACAAAAAGTGCAACGAACGCGACAAAACGGAACATGAATATAAAGACAGCGCTTATTGGTCGCTTTAATTGAGTTAGCCGTAATACTCGAAAAAATCGCCTGTTGTTGAGACGAGGGCACAGGTACGCTCGCTCCCCCGGCATGTGCAGAATGCTTCTTAACAAAAGCAAATCGCAATGGATCAGGACTATCACTGCCCAACACTGA
>NZ_JADDYG010000029.1:45355-45909 GCF_015163535.1 Vibrio sp. OPT46
GCCCAAGTTTTCATAGTTTCCCGAGATATTCCGTGAACGTACAAAGATATGTCATTGCAGGAGGTGCTTCCCTTGCCATCCATGCCGCACTTCTTTTTGTTTCTCAAGAGACAAAGGTGTTCGCGATGCCGGCTGGAAACCCAGCAAGTTCGGTAAGTCTAAATCTTGTGTCTGCTCCTCCCGCTGTCGAAAAATCTACACCAGAAAATGTAGCGCCATCAAAAGAGCAGCAGCCTCAAGACCAACCTGAACCAGAAAAGAAAATTGTAAAAAAACAGGTCGTCAAGAAAGACGCTGTTAAGAAGAAGGTAGTAGAGAAAAAACCTGAACCGGTTAAACAATCTAAACCTAAAGCGGTCGAGCCCACCAAAACCGTAACAAAGCAAAAGGTTCAGCCCGAAGCGAAACCAAAGAAAAAAACGGAACCAGTGAAGAAAGAGACGGTAGCTCAACAATCCGCACCTGCGAGCCAATCCAAAGGGGCAACGTCTCAGCCTGTCTTGGTCGACAAACCAACGTTTGTGAGTCAACCAACACAACCCCGTTACCCAAGA
>NZ_JADDYG010000029.1:45966-50832 GCF_015163535.1 Vibrio sp. OPT46
TCTGCACAAAGACGCGGTATTGAGGGTGTAGCCTTGTATGAGATATGGCTAGATGAGAATGGTAACCAGATTAAACAGGTTTTGATTGAGTCTTCCGGCACAGAGTCGCTAGATGCCTCAGCACTTCGTGCGATCAAACAGTGGCAATTTACACCACATATTTCAGGTGGGCTAAAAGTCGCTCACCGAGTACAAGTACCTGTTCGTTTTAAGTTGGATGGATAATGGAACAACTACAAGAATTACAAACTCAATTTGGGCTGATGACATGGCCTTTGATCATTTGCTCAGCTCTAACGGTGATGATCATCGCCGAGCGATTATTCCATGTGTTAATTAGCCTTGGTGTAGGAAAGCGAGCCATTCGCCAAAAGCTCACAGGATTAGACCCAACAAATGGGAGCGAGCTTGAAGCACTTGCTGAAGAGTTGTCGAATAAGCGGCCGCTTCTGTACCGTGGTGTTGCGATGTTGCTTGCTCATCATTCTTTCTCGAAATCTTTAAGAGAGGATGCCGCAGGTATTTGGCTGCAAGAAAAACGCCATCAGCTGCATTCCGGCCTTCGTTTGCTGACGCTGATTGGCGTCATCAGCCCTTTAATTGGCTTGCTTGGTACGGTACTTGGCTTAATTGACATGTTTAAAGGCATCGCGGTTTCAACGGGGAATATCACTCCGAATGATTTGGCTGACGGCCTAGGTCTTGCTATGCGCACCACTGCCGCGGGTCTCATTATCGCACTTCCTGCCATTTCAGGAGCGCAGATCATTGGTTTGTGGGCGGATCGTGTAATCGCCAAGCTTGAGCACACTTTAAACTACGTCAACTTATGGCTTGAAGGTATCTCGTTACAGCATGTCTCGCCAGACCACTCAAAAGTAACACTGCGCTCTTCTGAGAAGATTGAGGCAGCAACTAAATGATTAAAACACCACAAGAAAATAGTCGTAACGGTTTAACCCCCGATTTAACACCGCTGTTAGACATTATTTTTATCGTCATGGTTTTCCTGATGTTAACCGCAGCGGTCAAACTCGATTCATTAGACGTCAATTTACCGAGCACAGAATCTCAGGCTGTTGCAGATGTCGATAAGCAATCCATCACGGTAAATATTCTTAAAGACGAGCCTTACTGGGCTATTAACGGCAAGACATATATCGATTGGGACAACTTTACCCTCGCGCTGTTAGAAGAGAGTAAGTCAAGCGATAAACCGATTGTAATTGGAGCAGAAAAAACCGCGAATATTCAGTCGCTAGTACAACTTCTCGGCTTTTTACAAGAAAACGGAATTCAAGCAACTCAGTTACTCACTGAAGAGCCATCATAAAAATAAGTAAGATAGAGATCCTTTCAAAATGAAGAACACACGCATCACTATTCATGCTGTTATCACGGCAGCTATTTCCCTACTCGCGAGTAGTCAACTTTTTGCCAATGAAACGCCATCCTCAGAGCGCGTTGTTAGCGCAGGCAGCGCCGTCACTGAACTCTTGCTTGAACTCGACGCTAAAGATAGCTTGGTTGCTATCGACGTCACCAGTCAATTACCAAAAGGGATGGAACTGCCTAAAGTGGGCTACCATCGTCGTCTTTCAGCGGAGGGGTTGCTCGCCTTACGTCCGACAAAAGTCATTGGTTCTGATGAGATGGGGCCGAAAACAACATTGAGCCAATTGAAATCGGCTGGCGTAGATGTAGAAATTGTTAATACTGATGCAAATGTCGAGGGCCTTTATCAACGTATTGATCAAATTGCGAACCTTATGGATCGCAAGGCTCAAGCTGAAAGCTTAAAGCAAGATGTCCAGGCGCAAGTACAAGCACTCAATGCAAACCAGCCTAATCAAGCAAAGAAAAAGAAAGTGCTCTTTCTGCTGATCCATGAAGGGCGACCTGCAAATGTTGCGGGCTCACAAACGACACCCGATGCAATTATTCAACTCGCCGGCGGACAAAACCCAGCCGCTACACAACTCTCGTCTTACAAGCCTCTATCCACAGAAGCGATGGTAGAGATGCAGCCTGACGTGATTCTTGTTAGTGGTCGCAGCTATGAAACGTTGGGTGGTGCCGATGCAATTTTAAAAGCAATGCCGCTTCTTGCTGCAACACCCGCTGGAAAGAACAAAGACATCATAACGATTGATGGCCATGCTCTGGTAGGTGGTTTGGGCCTTAAAAGCCTTGCAGAAGCTAAACGCTTGAATGCACTGCTTTACCCATAGAGACATGACATGTTGTTAAGACGCATCCCCCTTTCAACGACGTTATCAGTGCTTAGTGGATTTTTAGCATTTATTGCTATCGCCTCTATTACCGTTGGCCCAATGAACATTAGCTTTGCTGACAGTTTGCGTAGCCTAACGGGAGGCAGTTCTGATCTCGCTCCTCACATTCAGTTGGTCATTAACGAAATCCGATTGCCTCGCACCATTTTGTGTATGTTCATCGGCGCCATTTTGGCAATTTGTGGTGTGGTTATGCAGGGCTTGTTCCGTAACCCATTAGCCGAGCCTGGTATCATTGGTGTGTCTGCTGGCGCTGCTCTTGGTGGTGCATTCGCTATTGTTGTATTTGCTGAATTTAGCCAAAACTATCCGCAACTAATGAACTTAGCGGCTCTGCCTCTTTTTGCTTTCCTTGGCGGTGCACTAACGACTATTCTCGTTTATAAACTCGGCACAAGTAAGTTTGGTACCTCAGTTACAATTATGTTGTTAGCCGGCGTTGCCATCAGTGCGCTCTCGGGTGCTGCGATTGGCTACATGAACTTTATCGCAGATGATCAGATGCTGCGAGACTTGACGCTTTGGTCGATGGGCTCATTAGCTGGTGCAAATTGGTCAGGGATTGCTCTATCTGCTGTAACACTCGTCATCCTATTACTCTGGTTCCAGAAGAAGTCGATGGCGCTGAATGCTCTGTTGTTAGGGGAATCAGAAGCAAGACACTTAGGAGTTCCGGTTCAAAAACTCAAACGTCAGCTTATTTTACTTTCTGCACTGGGTGTTGGTATTACGGTGAGCATCAGTGGTGCAATTGGCTTTATTGGGCTCGTGATTCCTCACTTAGGGCGCATGCTCGCTGGGCCTGACCATCGAACGCTATTACCAATATCTGCCTTAATGGGAGCACTGCTTCTTACTGCCGCAGATATGTTTGCTCGTGTTGCCGTGGCACCAGCTGAATTACCAGTTGGAATCGTGACCGCATTGATTGGCGCGCCCTTTTTCATCTACTTATTGTTCCAGCAAAAAGGGAAGATTTTGTAATGAACCAGATCGTTTTATCGGGGAAAAACATTTCGATGACGTATGGCAACCGTGTGGTGCTCGATGACATCAACATTGATATCCGAGCTGGTGAAGTGACCGCCCTACTCGGCCCCAATGGCGCAGGTAAAAGTACTTTGCTCAAGCTTCTATGCGGTGAGATCTCTTCGAATCATCACATCACCTACTTCGGTAAACAAAAGCATGATTGGGAGCCTGAAAAAAGCGCCAAACATATTGCAATGCTCCCGCAGCACAGCACCTTAACCTTCCCATTTCTAGCCAGAGAAGTAGTAGAGCTGGGGGCAATACCGCTATCACTGTCCAATAAAGAAACCACTAAACTGGCTTTACATTACATGGAACAAACCGACGTATTGCATTTAGCAGAAAGCCTGTACCCGTCTTTATCTGGTGGAGAAAAGCAACGACTGCATCTAGCACGAGTGATGACACAACTACATCAATCTGGCGAAAAACGAATCTTAATGCTTGATGAACCTACCTCAGCGTTGGATCTCGCCCACCAACACAACACGTTAAAGATTGCTCGTGAAACGGCAAAAGCACAAAACGCAGCGGTGGTTGTGGTGTTACATGACTTGAATCTAGCCTCTCAGTACGCAGACCGCCTTGTACTCTTGCATAACGGGAAACTAGTTTGTGATGACACGCCATGGAATGCACTAACGTCAGAGCGCATTGAGCAAGTTTATGGCTATCGATCTATTGTGACAAAACATCCGACGCTAGACTTCCCTCAAGTGCATGCCGCAGCATAAAGCGTATCTCCTCTAAGCCGTCTCTAAAACA
The DNA here is from genome assembly GCF_015163535.1 of Vibrio sp. OPT46. NCBI lineage: Bacteria > Pseudomonadati > Pseudomonadota > Gammaproteobacteria > Vibrionales > Vibrionaceae > Vibrio > Vibrio sp. OPT46. The sequence goes on from NZ_JADDYG010000029.1 coordinate 50,058, forward strand.
CTTCGATACGACAAAGGCCCGCAATATGAGAGTTGCGGGCCTTTGCTTTGATAGTGGCAGAATTTGGTGCTTTAAAGGCTATTACTTGCTCATTTGGATCAATGATCGACCAATCAACCACTCAAGCTCTTTGTCACCACCCGCACCAAACTGGCTTTCAACCATTTTGTATAAGCGGTCAATACCATTAGCAGCAAATTCTTGCGCATTTTCAGCGGTGACAATGTGATGGAATAGCAGTCGTAAAATCGCGAGGAACTCAGCATCTTCCAGCGCTTTAATCCAACTTTGTGAAAATGCATTTAATCCTTTATCAAACTCTAAGTGTTCAATAAACATTTTAAAGATACGGCCATCCAGTGCGGCGGTGAAGTCCGTTTTCTTAGGGAAGTGATGGCTAATACCGGTACGCGATATACCTGTCTGCTGGCTTAGCGTCGTGTACGACATTTTGTCGTAACCTAATCTGAGTAGCTGATCAATAACGGCATCCATGATCTTTTGGATAGTGATTTCGGTATCTTCTTTACTACGCTTTGGCATATTTTAAGCTCTTCTCTTTGTAAATCCATCTAACTCACTATTAAATGAGGCCAGAATGAAATCATTCTTAGCATTATACCCGGCTCGCCGATGCGGTTCGATTAGCGAAAACCTAGAAATCAGGTTGCTAAGCGCTGCACTTGAAAGCGCTTTGGGTATATGTATTGCGACTATTTAATATCATGTCGAGTTCCAAACCATAACGTCTTTACACTGCGTAATGTGTAATTTT
>NZ_JADDYG010000029.1:50842-52157 GCF_015163535.1 Vibrio sp. OPT46
ATTGCTAAGCACTGCACTTGAAAGCGCTTTGGGTATATGTATTGCGACTATTTAATATCATGTCGAGTTCCAAACCATAACGTCTTTACACTGCGTAATGTGTAATTTTCAGTTATGTTTTTGTCAATACATGCTACTCAAAATAAGGCGAAAAGTTAGTCTCATCAAAACCTTGCGCCAATTATTCATCGAAACTATTCAAAGACCAAGAATGATAATTATTAAAAATAATCAATCAAGAAATAGTCTTATAAATTAACCATTAGTTCAACTGGACTGAGCAAAATCTCGTCACTATGTTCGTTAATTGATTTTAAATGTTGATATATATCACATTAACGTTCTTGATGATTTAGTAATCCAATCTTTAACCCTTACTTAACAAGTGCCTATTCTGTTCCTTTTTTACGCAAAAGTCGTCATTTTTGTAGATACAGATCAAATACCTGATAGAATACCCTTAGTATTTACAAGAGGATTCGTTATGAGTGTCGAATTAGAAAAAAACCAAGTATGTGAGGCCTGCGGCTGTGCTGGCGAGATTGGCTTTATCATCAAAGAAGGTGACGAAGTTGCCGACGTAACGGTTTTCGCACAGACAAAAACAGAGCTAGAGTCTGAACTACAAAAATACATCGAGCTCGCTAAATCAGTATGTGCTGATGTTGAATACAATGTTTCAGAAATAACCGAAGAATCGAACCAAGCGACGGCTCGATTCAAATTTGAAGTAAGTGCTGAAAAACTTATCTTTGAATTAAAAACTCGCTCACTCGCGCGTTAATGAAAAAAGCGAGCATGATGCTCGCTTTTTATTTTTCCAATCTCTTAATCTTAAACCGCTCTAAATGAAACAGACAACTTCGGCGCGTTTATTTATCTTTTTTGAACACGACCCACTTTAACGAGCCATTGGTTTCAAAATCGTTCTCAGCGGTACACATCAGTAATACGCCTTCAACATTAATCACGGCCCCTGTGGTGTAGGCTTTATCATCGTAGTAACAGATACGCTGACCTACCTTACCGTCAGCAACTATTAGCGCTTTGTTTTCTGGTGTACTGTATGATTTAGCAAAAACGGAACCCGACAGCAGTACTGCAAAAACACCAGCGGTAAAAATAGATACACTTTTTAACTTCATGAAAATCTCCCTCAAACCTCAATAATACTAACAAGGACCCTTGTGAAGTTCTTGGAAGAATCTCATATTATTCAAATATCTACTGATATTTTTCTCACCTCTACACTTGGGTCTGCTTCACATTCAATCATTTAATTTATCTCATTTTAGTAAGCTTGAAGTTACTTAGC
>NZ_JADDYG010000293.1:0-272 GCF_015163535.1 Vibrio sp. OPT46
AAAATCGCACTGTTCTGTAATGTTCCAGAAAAAGCAGTAATTTCAATGAAGGATGTAGACTCTATCTACAAGATCCCTCAGTTGATTAAATCTCAAGGTCTAGATGACCTTGTGTGTGCTCGCTTTGGCATCACAGCTCCTGAAGCTGACCTTTCTGAGTGGGAACAGGTTATTTACGAAGAAGCAAATCCTACTGGTGAAGTAACCATCGGTATGGTTGGTAAATACATTGAATTACCAGATGCATACAAATCTGTGAACGAAGCGCTTAA
>NZ_JADDYG010000294.1:0-4278 GCF_015163535.1 Vibrio sp. OPT46
ATAATAGTTAAAGAAGAGGGGAAGAAGAAAAGCTATTACGAGGTTAGTGACGAGTTACCGCAACCGAAACTGTACCCAAAGATATAAGATACAAAAAAGGCGTAGTAGGTATTAACCTGCTACGCCTTTCGAAATATGGTGGCCCCTCGCAGACTTGAACTGCGGACCAATCGATTATGAGTTAGCCACTAACGCAGGAAGTCTAGGAAAACCGAGGTAAATTAAGCGTAATTAAAAATACCTTTAAGTATTTACTAAACAGTAGTTTAGCGTAGTTTTGGTAAAAGTGTCAAAACTAGTGACTGTACCTCTAGTGTACCTCGTTTACTGTACTTCAACTATTAATGCATACTAGTTATTTAACTTCCTTGTTCATCTTCAGAAGAATCTTTGCGCCAACGTTTTATAACGTCTGCAAAGCGAGCTTCTAACCAAGATTGATTCCAAGTGGAGTGTACATCGACGCTTGCCGACTTGGGTTCAGGTATTGGTTTAGGCATTTGAACTAAACTGGGCATGAGCGTTGCGTCACCAACCACCAAAGCTTCCCCTTGACCAAGGCTTGGTAACATTTCTGCTGCGGCATTTGTATTTTCTGGAAGTAGTCCCTTGATGTAATTTTGATCGGCTTTATTGGTTAGGCGAAGAGCAATGAAGTTGTTGCACTGTGAAAAAATGGTAGGAGATACCTCTGATGGACGCTGACTAACAACCATGAGGCTTAATCCGTACTTCCTACCTTCTTTCGCTATTCTTTCGATTGATTTACGAGACGCTTTATACATTGAGGATTCTGACGCAGGTACGTAATTATGAGCTTCTTCACACACCAATAGAATAGGTATGTTATTAGCTTCACCATCTACGTGGCATAACTTAGAATTATGAAAGCTAAAATCAAATATTATTCTAGATAATAGACTTATTGTCACACTCAAAACTTCAAATGGTACGCCACTAACATCAAAAATTGTCACATTTGATTTATTTGAATAGCCAATAAACTGTTTTAATAAATCTAGGAAGTCATCCGATTTAAATGTGCTACCATCCGATTTTATGGGTTTAAGAAGAAATTTAAGTCGGTCATCCGATAACCTTGTTTCTAATCTTGAAATGAATCGATTAAATTCGCCATTAAATGGGCCGTTACTGGCTTTTTCGGCTTTTGCTGTTGATGTTGGAGCGAAAGATAGCCTTGATTCAAAGTATATTGTGTCTGGATTATCAATTAATGTCCCATCAATTAATTTTGGTTTTCCTTCTCCTTCAGCCTTTCCAATTACCTCTCGGTCAAAATTATCAATGTAATTTACTACTTCTGAAATTGAAAAATAGCAAGGAGTATCATAGTTAACATCATTTAAACCAGGGTTATGCCTTTTTTTGTTAGCAATAACAGCTCGCTTGAATATTGCTATTTGGTTATGAGAGTTACTCTCATTACTCTCAATAAACATGCTTTCAAGTTCTTCTGAATTCATAAGCCAGTATGGTAACTGTAATTCATCAACGCTAAGGTTATTTAGAGTGAAAGAACGTTTCCCTTCAATATTGAAAGCCGCTGCATATTCTGAATGTAAATCAAAGATAACAACGTGAGAGTTATTTTGACTTCCATGTAGAGAATATCCTGATGAATTTATTCCCACTACTTTTTGAAGAATATGAGAAACAGCACATGACTTCCCTGAACCGGTAGAACCGACTACTCCTATATGCTTGCTAAAAAACTTATCACCATGTAAATTGAAGTCAACTTCGGTATTATTTGATAGCTTACCTATATTAAAGTTATATCCAGATACATCAGTAAATAGAGTTTCTAGTAGACTCGCTTCCATGATAAAAGCGGGTTCTGTTGGTACTGGTAATACAGGTGTTCCTTTCAAAAAACGAAAACCTTCGCTTATCTCATTTGGGATTAGAGCACCTACTGGAGTGGCATCAATAGTAAACTCCCACTCATTGTCATCATTTTTTGCCGCAATGTTTTTTATTATTGCAATTGCATAATTATGATTACCATCTTCTATTTTTAGGTACTTTCCAACTTGAAGGTTTTTTTTGTTATTTTCAAATGTCTCTAGTGAACTTACTTTTATTGAAATTTGTGACGGTGAACTAACCATCACACTACCAATACTACTCATAATCATTCCTCATACTTAGCACATATTCTAGCTCAGAAAAATTTGGTACTTCTATATCTGCTGTTTCTATATCTGTATAGTCAACCTCTTGCGGTCTATTTCTAGATACGAAGAATAAATCATCGCACTTTCTATGATTAAGAGCATGAGGTGTGCACGTTGTGGATACTAGACGAACCTGAAACTCCCTATCACAGGGTAAACTTCTGGTTCCGGGTTGCACTGGAGGTTGGTATAAATTTGTTAAATCAAATTGGCCACCAATAAATCCGGTACGGGCTGTTATATCCTTTTTGTGGAGTCTAAATGTAATATTGTCTAATTCATCTTTATTGCAATCAAATGCAAATATTGGTGATTTTGTGTGCAGAGCTTTAACATGATATTTGGCTATGAAGTTGCAAATAAAAACAACTATCTTGTCATTAAATTCAGGTATTTGATCCTTGGAAATATAAATACACCGTTCTCTGGTGTTTTGAGATAAATTATTTAGCAGTTGCTTTCTTTTAGATAATAATAGTTGTTTTTTATTTTTTAGGGCTAATGTCCATCTGGATATTGCTGTACTATTACAATTTGATAGCATTTCTTCAAAACTGCGTCTTGTTATTGTTCGATCTTGTACAGTGTCGTTACATGACATTCTTGCAATGTGATTAATTGCATTGGGGTATAATATAGATTCGACATCTGAATTGGCGATCGAAAGCTTTGAAAGGGTTGCTTTTATTTCATCACCTAGACTATCTATTGAAGGTCCAAATTCAAGGGTTAGTTTTGATAGGAAATCCTGTTTGCTGAATACTGAAGGAATGCGCTCTATTATTGACTTTAGGGAGCGGTTGGTAGATGCAAGGGCGGCATCAAGCTCTTGAATAGTTATATTTCGATTAGTGTTTTGATTACCAGGTACATGCACGTAAAGTCGATAGTTAATGTCAGAGGATGTATTGGATGAGTAATGCTCAGCCATTTGTAATAGCGGTTTATAAATAAGACTAGGAGTAAAGTTATCTACTGACTCATGATATTTACATTGAATGGCTGTAGTACTTCCATCGATATGATCTATATCTACATCTTCAACAATACCTTCTACTGTAATTGAACTATCGAAGGGGGCTGTGAGAATTTCTTTGATAGTTTTTTGAAATTGATATAGGAATCCTTTAATCGTACTTTCTGCGGTTCTGCTCATAGTAATTGACTTTTTAAAATCCGTTTTGTTTACATAACCTTATCTTAATTATGTTACGTTTTAGTTGAATTACATCACAGTCCTTTACCGGTCATCAGCGATTATTTTCTATTTTGTTTCAACTCCCTCTTGTTCTATGTTTACGCTTCTTTAGCTCCTCTCTGGCCCATTTCGACGACTCCTGCATATCTTTCCTCAAGTTTTCCTTTTCGGCTTCTGTGAGGAGGCGTGGTGGCTCTATATTGGGTGCTTTTCTTTTCATGCTGCGTCTGGCTCTCTCGGTAAGAAAATTTTGGTGGTTTGAGTCGATTACCTTCCTGGCGTAAAAACTATCATCTCACCATATGCTCAGGTGCTCAATATTTGAGCTGTTCTTGCTGCCAGGTGACCAAGCATCCAATGGGAGTCCAGAGGGGCTTGCCCCTTTGGGCATAGCGCAGCGTAAACCTTCAATACTTACTTAAAAAGTTTATTCATGACGAGGGACGAGGCATGAATAAACCAGTGATAGAGCTTAACCGTTAGGTTAATGAAGTAACCACTTGTTATACCGGATTCTTTTATCAACTCTCATTTTTTCGGAACGCTTGTAGGTAAATCAAAACGGAGTCGGTTGAACAGACTCAACTGAGTTATGTCAGAGGGATACAGTGCAAGATTTTAGATATATTCAGGTTAAAACTTGAGCGTTAGCGTTGGTGGCTGATTTGAAGACGTGACAAGTCGACCAAAGCTAATTGGCATGAAGAAATTGGGAGTGCTAATGAATGGGTGGGTATCTCAAGTCGAGCGGTGTTAAGCCTGTATCAAATTGCCCCTGGAATGATTCTGTTTGTGTGGCTTCATCTACTATCGCTTTAACTCGCTTCTTCTGGGCCATTTTACTGAAATAGGAAGGCCATACGTTACACCGGCCCGTGTTTT
>NZ_JADDYG010000295.1:0-8825 GCF_015163535.1 Vibrio sp. OPT46
GCTAGATGTCCCATTTGAATTAATCGATTTTAAAGTGAATTTTCTATCATTTGAGCTTTCAAACAACTCAGCACAAGAAAGCATAGAAACCATAGTTTCTCCAACTGAGAACACTTCTCCTACATTCGTAGACGCTATTTGCGCTCCAGTATGATTCACATAATCATTTACTCCAGCTTTCCAGAATACATCAGCTGCTCCCGCACCATGGACGATTACATACATCCCAGAAGCTTGTCCTACCGATACAAAGGAACCAGCAGCATGAATCATAGGCGCCAATGACCCCAACGCTATTGCAATTCTTAATGGAACGTATGGTGACATTTTCCCAAAGACATGACCTGTAGCAGCAGCATTCATCATGATGTGACCAGAGTTATATATGACATTTATTGATCCATAGAGTAGGGCTAAGAAATTGAGCCCCCCCAACATGACCATTAAAGGCGTCAATGTCGCTTCTACACTCTGATTACCAAAAAGGTGATGTACCCAACCACCGAATAAAATTGCTAAAAAGTTTGTTGTCGACCCTGTCTGAACATGAGCCTCTATACAAGTAAGAGTAAAATCTGCACAAGTTGCCATAGGGGACCTCAGTTCATGGTTGCAGCTGTGATAGTGTTGCTCAGTGATTGATAGAAGAAATCGATGTACACAAGGAAAATTCCGAACCCCATATGAACAACAATATGACTAAACTTAATTTGTCCTGACATCTGTGGATTGGCTAAGAGAGTTATTCCCATCACACCTCTGAAGTAAGATATAACTCCGTAAATAGACATGACCGCAAAACAAGCTCGTATAGCAATAGAACGAGTTTGCATCCCCGTTCCTACGGTAGAAACATTGACTAGGTTAGTAGCTCGCTGACTTATGTCATCAAACATTGCCGCTGAATAGGGAGTGCTAAAGTCTAATCCTGAACCATGCCAAAATAGACTCCCCCAAGCAGCTATTCCTTCTCCAAATTTCCACATAAATGCTGAAGCGATAAAAACTGCCATTATCAATTTAGGTGAGGGAGGGCTTCCATACATTTGACTAACCATGGGGGACGACGTTCTTATCCTCATGAGGGAAAGCCATAAAAAGACACCATGGACAAATAGATATAAACCCAGCCCCTGAGCTACTAAGATTATTCCATCAACTAAAATGACAAATTCATGCGTCAGAAACCGCTCTAGAACGTCAGTGACCTCTACAGCCATAATTAGTATTTCCTTGCATTTCCAGCTATTTCATTTAGCAGTTGAGTTTGTAAGCCTAAATTGAATTCGCTTGATAGCTGGGAATCCAGTATATGACCCAGCAGAGCAAGGACCCTTGCATCAATTTGAGCGTTCATTCTTTGGACTTGTTCCACAGTGGTAAAATTAGCCTTGCAAGCTTGACCAGCTGGCGTGTTTAACCAATCATCCATTTCACGCTGGGTATTTACCATTGCGGCTTTACGTGAATAACAAGACTTGTCACCACCATTTCCGTAGAGCTTTATTTGCTCAGGAGAGTTATAGAAATCAATATCAGCCTTTATTTGCTCAAGAATAGATTGAATAGGGCGCCCATTTTCATCACGAGGGTTGGTGAGCCCGTTAACTCTAAGAGCTGTATTAAATCCAGCTGTTGTTCTTAGATGACGTTTAAGCCATCGGTTGTAAGCCATCTTTGCATCTGCACCCGAGCTTTCATTGATAACTTGGTTATTCTCACCGCGGGGCATTTTATTTATTTCACCGGAGCTAAAAAGTACTTTAAGCATAGTGTCAGTGCGCTCTTTCTCATCAGTCGATTTGGAGTAGCCACCTTCACCCATGCCGGGTAAAACACCTTTTATATTTAATAAATCGAGTTCAACAGTATCTCCATGCGTAACGCCCTCTAAAAGTGATACAGACTCATCTGCTAATGATTGCAGCCCTGTTTCACATCTATCTCCTTCACATTCAATTTCATCTGAAAGCTGCACAGCAAAATCAAGGCTATTTGTCTGGGCTTCGCAATAAAAGTCATCTGTAGCTTCATAAAGTGCAGACACCGCTGCTATGCCATCACACATCAATGGTGAGGGTTCCATCTTTGCTTGAAGCTCAAGGTTAGAAGTTTCCGAAACACTGTTAGAAATGGCCTGTGTTGATGCGAGTTCGCGCATCGTATCTTGAGATGCTTTCCATTCCTCCATTAGTTCTGTCATTGTCATTTCAGAAATCTTTAACCCCTTTTCTTCAGCCCATAACATCGCATCTTGAGCACTTTGGCTGATTATCTGACCTAAGCCTGTTGGGTCTGTACAGATTACGGCGTTTGCTTTCCCAGGCAATAAGACCGCGAGGGATAAACTTAATAACGTTTTCTTAAACATTAGCGTGCTCTCTATAAATCAAACCCACCAATATCAAATGATAGGTCTTGAGTTGGTTGAGACGGTGAGTTTCCATCATTTGATGGTTTAGATGGAGTTGCTTCGTTGAATAGTTCGGAGAAGTCGAGTTCAGGCACTTGTGTATGTTCAATAGAATGACCAGTCTTCAACGCCCTATCCGTATTCAATGCGTATTCTGAAACACCAATTTGCAGACACATATGTTCAAACTTTGCATCGTTTAGTCCAACCTCGCGATTCGAGGCAGGGTGGTTTCTTAAGATATGCATTTGTGGGTCGACCAATGGGCCGATAATTGAGTTATTGAATTTCATTTCAACCTCTAATAGACTCGAAACTAATGTCATATTACAATAAAAAACAACATCAGCAAAACCCAAAAGTCACCTATGATTAGACTAACGTTCGATAAAAAATGGATAGATGAATACTGGCAAGAGGTTGAGCCAAAAGTAATGAGCAGCATTTCATCCTTTGAGGCCAGAGAAAGCTGGGTTGTTGAGGATCAGTCTCCATCATTAAGAGAACTTAATCGCATTGCTGAAAACCTACCTCAATTAGCAAATTTCCCATTGAATCAGGATGTGCAAGAGCAAGCCGATCGATTACTCGTAATCTTGGGGTGCTTACCGCTAAAAACGTCTTTAGCTGCTTTTGGTTGGCTGGGGGCTTTCAGTCAAAACGATCACAAATGGAATTACATCGTCTCTATCCACGCGAACCAAACTCTATCGAGTCAAAGGATAGAAAACCGAAACCGGTATAAGTTTGCCAAAATTCTTCACACAAGATTAAACCTCTTCAATTTTCTAATCGAATTCGACAAGCAATATTTGAGTGACGATGCAACTCGATTGGCACTGGCAACTCACAAAAGATTAATTCAGGAGAATACTAAGGATGGATAATAATAAAATTATTCGTTTTGCACTTCTAGCTTCAGTCATTGCAACTGTCACTCCCTTTAAGAGTGAAGCAGCAAGGGTATGTCGACAAAAAGTCTCATTGCCAGCACCTTCAGCTGGTATATGTGACGTAGATACTAGCAATCCTAAGATGGGAAACCCATTTGCTTATATAGACCCGACACAAGGGTGTGATTTCTCTTTTAGTTTGCCAGGTCTACCTTCGTTTAGCCTCGATGGTTTACAAGGAGCTCTATGCGATACCATTCAGGATATTGGGCAGCAAGGCATTGACGACGCACTTGGCCCTGTACTTGATGCGATTCCAGATAGTGTAGACCTCGACCTAGATAATTTGATGGAAGGCATCTTCGATGATCAAATTGAGATGCAAAGTAAATTTTGCCCTGTCTATGACGACAAGGGAAAACTGGTTTCGTACGAATGTGCGTCTGATGGGAATGGTGGCGGTGACATTATAGACATAGAAGACCCTGATCATGGAGACAGAGAATGTTATACACAAAATGGAATTACATACTGTAAGGATGATGAAGGAGAGGTAACTGAACCAGACCCAGAACCTTATGACCCTGAGAAAGACCCAACTTTGCCAATATGCTCAGAGTTAGACAGTTTCTTTGACTCTGAAGGTAACTTAATACCTTGTAGAAACGGTACAAGCAGACAAGCCGTTTACCCTCAATCTGAACAAAACCTTCCTAGTTCATCAAGAGATACCAACCAATCTACCAAACCAAAATGGGATGTGAAAAAAGGGTGGTAATGTGAATTTAATACTTGTTGAAAGCAGCCTTAAATCGAAGCAAGTTAACTTGGCTCTAGGTGCACTAGGTATTCAAGAAGAGTTTACTTGCGGATTTACTATGGGGAGAATTTTCGATTTTAAGGTCGGAGACCCTTCTCTAAAGTGGTCCCCAAGGAACTCTGACGTATACCAGTATCTGTCTACTCAAATTCAACGCTCAGACAATGTTATCGCTATGACAGATGCTGACGAACAAGGAGAGTACATCGCCTACCAATTGCAAACCATAGCAAATCAATATGGTCGTTCACTTGTGAAAGCCGATCTGAGTGAGTTATCACCTTTAGGCATAAAAACAGCACTGAGTAAGGTTAGGCCAATAAACCTAGACGTTGTAGCACAAGCACATACAGAACGACTATTAAATCTTAAAGTAGCCAATTATGGTATCAATCAGGGTATTGGACCAACGAGTATTCATAAGTTAATGGTTGCAAGCCATTTAATGGATACACCTACTCTTAATGTAGCTACATTCTTAGATGATGAAAGTTCCGTTAAAGCCCTAACTTACAACACTTCTCTAAAGTCAGCCGAGTCTGAATTAGTTGAAGTTCCAACGAAACCGCCATCAACCTTAAACATCTACCAGAACGTAGCAATACACTACGATACGCCTGTCTGTGATATCGCAAATAATCTTCAAGACTTATATCAATCTGGAAAGCTTTCATACGGGCGTGTGACCGAGAATTATTGGTATCCAAGTGCAGAGAACTCCGTAGAAGATACCCTAAGCGAGCTTTGTGTAGCTATAGACATGGAAAGATTTGCGGCATTAACAGAAAGAAACCAAGCCCACTCAGCTATTTATGTCGTTGATCATCGTTCCGTGTACAGCAAACATTCAGAAGTAGAAATGGTAACTGAATTTACAAAAAGTGCTTTGGGCTTGAGCGATAAAAAGACGTATCTAGCTGATGCTGGTGGACCTATTTTGTCAACTGAAGAACTAGTTCAGCCTGGTTTAAAACGCAGCTCCCCAGATATCCAGATCTTACAAAGCTTAAATGAACTTGGCCTATATAAGCCTTCTACCAGCCCAACTCTTTGTAGTTCCCTTAGCTCAGCTTTTTACATTAACTCACAACTGAACAAAGAAGCTCTAAAGTTTCAGTTTTCTATCACTAAGCGTCTTTTCCCTTCTCTCTTAGAACATATAGAGATGCGTCAAAATCCAATCACCCAACAAGTAAACCATAAAGTAGATGGGACGGAACTAACTATCACTAACAACATGGCCAACACCTTGTTTGATAATTTAACGATGAGTAGGTAATCATGATCAAATTCCATAAAAAGAAAGGTTTAGCACTATCATTAATGGCCTTAGCCAGTTTCTACGCTTTTGCTGAGTATAAAACTGATAAAGCACCTATAAAAAGTAATCCGACAAGTGAGGTTTATGTTAGTGGATCGAGTACTTTGCCAATTGAACACCTCGTTGAAGAAAAAATGAGTGTAACCACATACAAAATAATTAAAATCATGGAAGACACTAACCTTTATGCCGCCTTCACAAATAAAGGGACATTCATTGTTGATAGCGATGTTAACTTTGCAATTAAGGGGAAAATGATTGATCTGTCCAATGGCGATAACATCCTTGGTCGTATATTCGGCGCACATAAGGATGAGATACAGTCAATAATCACCAAAGAGAAGGCAATAGTTGCTTTCACCGATAGCAGTCATAAAGCTTCAGTCAAATTGAGCGACACCAAGCCCAAGCCTCAACCAATTCCAGCTGAACCTTCTGAACATAACACCAACTTAAACAGCTCTCATGAAGAAAAGATTAACGAGATTTTACGTAAATCTCCAGGAGTTCAGGCGTTAATCAAAAGAAAGTTGGCCATGGAGGCGAAACAAGAACAGCTTGAGCATCAAGAAAGTTCTGATTCTAGCAAACAACAACCCGTAACCCAGTCATCTATTCCAAGCGTAAGCTCCGAAAAAACATCTAACACAATCATGGATGAATTAAAGAACATCGAGCCTCATATGCGTCAAAAGTTAGGACCTACATACGCTCCGATGCTTCTTCCAGCAATAGATGATGATAGCTTTATTGTTTATGAAAATGATGCAGATGTCCCTTATAAGGGAACTTTGACAGTTGCTACCGATTTTAGTTGTCCAGTATGTAAACAGCTACATACTCTAATTCCTTCTTTAAATGCTGAGGGTGTAAAGGTACGTTACATGCCTTATCCTAGAAAACGGATTATTGATTACCCATTCGAGAATAACTTTACAGTCGATCAGTATATATATCGTACTCACCAAGAGCCCCTTAATAGCTTTGGTGAGTTAGTGCTTAATGGATACTGCTCTGATGATAATAAAGCCGCTTACAATGAACTCTTTTCAACTAAGAGCTTAAGAGACTTTCCAAGTAACATTTCGAAGAGTTGTGAAACTAAAATGAGGGAATTCAAGATTTTGGGCGATTTAATGTTCGCAGGTGGAACTCCCTACCTAGTTTGGGGAGACGAAGACACTCCAGCAAGTGAAAGGGGTTATATTCGCGGAGTTATGAGAAGTGATAGAACAATTTTCGATCTACTAAAACGAAAGGAAAGTTAGTAACTAGATAATAACTTTAGATATCATCCCAAACCCTGAAACTTTATTTGGCCCATCTTGGGCCAAATTTTTATTCAATATAATAAAAGTCTAATCTATGGGAGTTACTACTATTGCATCCGCATCATCAGATTCATGATTACCGTCATATGGCACTAGAGTAATTAGAGAGGCAGATTCTAACTTGTTACCAACGCTTGCTGTAACAGGTAGGCACATATGAAGTTGACGATTCTCACTCTTTGTCATGTTATGAACCCCTCTGCGAGATCGTTCAGAAACAATCACCTCCGTTTCGACTTCATAATGCAATTGCAATTCGTGACTACTTGATAAAGAGAGTGGTGTTGGTTCTACTTTGAACCCGGTAAACTCAATTTTCTTTACAGCATCCCAAACTTCACCTAGTGGCCAACCTAAATAGTGGTTGTGTTTTGAATCAATAGAATAAGCAATCATAGAAGACATACTCCTTGAAAGTCCTATTCTACCTTCCGACACTTCTTTAATTTCTAGGCTGAAGATAGAGTATAGCTCTATGTCTGCTCGCCCACTAACTGCAGCAATCCAGGCTGCATTTCCCTCATAGTCACCCATTTTACACCATTGTTTTTAATTGATGAATGTCCTATATTATACAACTATTACCCCCCGCGCAACGAGGCAAACATGAGGTTCGAAGATAGCCTACAAGACCATGTTTTTGATTCAATTAGTAGGTCATTAGGTCTAACTATCAATGAAAAGCAACACCTTCAATTTGCAGTTAACTGGAACACGAATGAGTTGATGCTTTCGTCTTACATGGCTGCTAATGCTCTTAACGGAACATCTACGTTTAACTGCCAGCTTCCTATTGTTTCTATTGATGAAGATGGGGATATAACATCGCTCGAACTCCCCCATGAAATTGATTGGAGCAAGCCAAAGCAACAGTCCCTTCTATCCATAATAGAGATGCACGGTATTCGTCTTGATAAAAGTGAACCTAGTGAAAACTTTAAAACATGGCTAAGAGTTGCACAGCTGAATGAACTACATAGTGTTATTAAGCGATCCGTTGAACACCATCGTAGTAGCAATGCACCGAATGCCCATCAGATTCCGTTGTTATTAGATAGAACAGACTATCTCTTCGAACCTTCGTCAGGATTGGCCGTACCTAACACGCAATCAATGCTAAGTAATCGTGTTGAAAACCAGATAATCAACCAGACAACCTACAAGCACAATCTAATTCCAGATAACGAAATAGTGGTTAACCCAGCGTTAGACAATGCTATTGGGGTGGAAAGATGAAGAAATTCTTTACAATTGGGGTGGCTATTGTTGCATTCATTCCGTACACAAGCCATGCATTCTTAGCTTGGACGATTGTAGATCCAGCCAAAACAGGTCAAAAAGCTAGTCAAACAGCCACTGATGGTATGACAGCAGCTGAAAGAGCGCTGACTAAGTCTCAAGAAATGGCAAACGAGATCAATAACGCGATTAAATCATTCCAAAACGACGACAACCTCAAAGCTTTCCATACAGCTACTGTATCAGGTAGTCACTCTGAAACACACAATTTGCTAATGCAATCAAAGATGGAAGTTACACCAGGCCTTTGTGAATTTGTTGAGAGGGCGTATGTAGCTAATTTTGATGAACAAGGCTGTCTATTCTTTGATGATGATGGCCTAACTAGTTCACTAGTAATTGAGGGGGAGAAGGTACTTCCTGGAAAACTAGCTGAAGAAACCTTTGATAAACTTAAGTCCAGCATATCTCATAGAACTCCTATTGGCGCACCTAACCTTCACGAAGAATACACAATCCTTCTAAATGACACCTTTGGGCAAGCAGTATTGAGTGAGTTATCGCACGAAGACCGTTTAGCTATGGATCAGTTAGTTGGTCTGTTAACAACTCAAAATCAATCTACGATCCCTCACCCAAAAGACATGAAAGGTTCTGACGATGAACTCAGATTAACTAGAAAACTGAATAGATACCTTCGAAGTGACTTAGCGATTGCCACTATGAAATCGAGTTATATAAAACGCTCCCAATTGAGCGATATGAACTCTATTCAGTCAGATATATGGCAAGGCAGAACGGAAGAGCT
>NZ_JADDYG010000296.1:0-257 GCF_015163535.1 Vibrio sp. OPT46
TTGGATTCCATAGGGTTACGTTCTGACGGCTTTCAAGTAGGACTGGAGAAAATTAAAGAAGTCGGCGTCCCTGGGATTACTCTCGTTAATTTCGACGGATATATGCATTTTGTTGTCATCAGAGGTATAAACAATCACTCAGTTATTCTAGGAGACCCTTCTAGAGGAACCATGATAATGAAACTGGATGAGTTTGAAAAATATTACCAAGGAATTGTGTTACTGGTCCGTAACGAAGCGGAAATGGGACGGTCTAG
>NZ_JADDYG010000297.1:0-218 GCF_015163535.1 Vibrio sp. OPT46
GCTCTTTGATTTCCCCAGCTCCAACGGTGTAAATTTTAAAGGGAGCTTCGACCTCGGGTTTTCTTCTCGAAGACATGGGAATTCCTGCAATCTTACGACAGGTCTTGCAAATAGGTTTTTCGCTTAGTTTTGCATTTTCTATACTTTTGTGGGGGTCATTACTAAACCAAAGGTGTTTACCACATAGTGAGACCCATTGGCTTTCTTTGTTCTTACTC
>NZ_JADDYG010000298.1:0-751 GCF_015163535.1 Vibrio sp. OPT46
GCTTCAGGTTGGTAGTAATCGTAGTAAGAAACAAAATACTCAACCGCATTATTAGGAAAGAATGACTTCATCTCACCATATAACTGAGCAGCAAGCGTTTTGTTTGGCGCAAGTAATATTGCAGGTCGTTGGGCTTGAGCAATCACATTCGCTAGTGTGAAGGTTTTACCTGAGCCTGTGACCCCCAACAAGGTTTGATGTGCTAGCCCAGCATCGAGCCCCTCAAGCAACTGATTGATCGCTCCTGGTTGATCGCCCGACGGCTGATAATCGGAGACCAATTCATAGACTTTACTCATACCCTTCCTCAATTTTACTGCGCTTTGGCTGTATATATATACACCTTAGCTAATGAAATCTACGTCTATCGAGAATTTAACCATCATTGTTAATAAATTTTCTTGTTTGTCTAGAATGCTATAGCCATACAAAAGTGACTCTGATATAGTACTTCGCCCTAGTTGAAGAGCTACACACATTCTTCACATTATAGTTTCCACAACTTTTCCCCAAAAATTAGCTTAAAACTTTCTTATCCCCAAAAGATTGATTTTTATCCACTTTGAATACCTTTTGATTAACATCGATAAATCTCTGTTTTATTTGCTTATTTTACGCATAACTCTGACTAAAGATTCATTAAATAAAAACTCAGTTGCATATCAATTTTCTTTACCCAGATCTCATCAACATACTTATCCACAAATTTAGTGGATAACTAACCTCGAGCCTTTACTGGCAAGCCATACAG
>NZ_JADDYG010000298.1:761-4048 GCF_015163535.1 Vibrio sp. OPT46
CCTCTGTTTTATTTGCTTATTTTACGCATAACTCTGACTAAAAATTCATTAAATAAAAACTTAGTTGCATATCAATTTTCTTTACCCAGATCTCATCAACATACTTATCCACAAATTTAGTGGATAACTAACCTCGAGCCTTTACTGGCAAGCCATACAGAAAAGTAAAGCCCTTAACTCAATATTTTTTTCTAAAAATGTATTTTTTTACTGTTGACAGTAGTTTGAGTGCTCGGTAAGATTCGTCCCGCTTTCAAGCAAAGCAATTCCTCCTTAGCTCAGTTGGTAGAGCGACGGACTGTTAATCCGCAGGTCGCTGGTTCGAGCCCAGCAGGAGGAGCCAGATTATAGAAAAGCCGTGTCGCAAGACACGGCTTTTTTTGTATCTTAATCGCCATGAAATCTAAGCCAATCTAGGCGTCATAAAATCACACCGAAATAAGTTCAAATTACAGAACTCATAACATTGTCATAGATAGTGTTCTCACAGTACCACACATTTAATTCTGTCTCTTTTCTAGCAAAAAACAATCATAACCAATTGAATCTATTATTAATGCAATTTAATCATTGAAAAAATGAAAAGCATTCATTTTACTCATACCAAATAAATCCATACGATTAAAAGGGTTAAGAATGGTTCCGTCCTACTCGTCGCCTCCATTCTAATTATCAATAACTTAGGGATTTACTTATGACTATTCCGACAACTGACATGCTAGATGCATGGGCTGGATTTACTGCTGGTGAATGGCAAAACTCTGTCAACACTCGTGACTTCATCCAAAAAAACTATACACCCTATGAGGGAGACGAGTCTTTCTTAGCCGAGGTTAGCAAATCCACTTCAGCATTATGGAACCAAGTGCTTGAAGGCATAAAACAAGAAAGCCGCACACACGCCCCTATTGATTTTGACACAGACTTGCCCTCAACAATCACTTCCCACGATGCAGGCTACATCAACAAAGATCTGGAAAAGATCGTTGGCTTACAAACTGATCAACCGCTAAAACGTGCAATCATCGCCAATGGCGGGATTCGCATGGTAAAAAACTCGTGCGAAGTTTATGGCCGCGAATTGGATCCAACGGTTGAAAAAATCTTCACTGAATACCGTAAAACTCACAACAAAGCGTGTTTCGACCTTTACACCAAAGAAATTCTAGCCTGTCGTAAATCCGGCATCATCACGGGCCTTCCTGATGCTTATGGCCGTGGTCGTATCATTGGTGACTATCGCCGTCTCGCCCTATACGGTATCGACTTCTTAAAAGCAGACAAAAAAGAACAATACAATTCAACACAAACGTTCTTAGAACAAGGCAACGATCTTGAGAAAACACTTCGTCTTCGCGAAGAAATAGCCGATCAAGTTCAAGCACTTGAAGACATTCGTCAAATGGGTCTGAAATACGGCATTGATATGTCGCTACCTGCAAAAACAGCACAAGAAGCGATCCAATTTACCTACTTTGGCTACCTAGCGGCGGTTAAATCGCAAAACGGCGCAGCAATGTCACTGGGCCGTACTTCGACTTTCCTAGACGTCTATCTAGAGCGCGATATCGCAAACGATTTGATTGATGAATCACAAGCGCAAGAAATGATTGACCACTTCATCATGAAGCTACGCATGGTTCGCTTCCTACGCACACCAGAATACGATTCATTGTTTTCTGGCGACCCAATCTGGGCAACCGAAGCCATGGCAGGTATGGGTGTTGATGGCCGTACACTAGTATCTAAAACGACATTCCGATACTTACATACGCTACATACTATGGGCCCTGCTCCTGAACCAAATATGACGATTCTTTGGTCAGAGCAATTGCCTGAAGCGTTCAAACAATATGCTGCAAAAGTGTCGATTGATACCTCTTCGGTTCAATACGAAAACGACGATCTAATGCGTCCTGATTTCGACAATGACGACTACGCGATTGCCTGTTGTGTGAGCCCGCAGGTTGTTGGTCAGCACATGCAATTCTTTGGTGCACGTGCCAACCTTGCAAAAGCACTGCTTTACACCATCAATGGTGGTATCGATGAAAAATCGAAAGCGCAAGTGGGTCCGGTAGTGGACAAAGTTCAAGATGAAATTCTCGACTTTGACGCTTTGATGCCTCGTTTCGACAATATGTTGGAGTGGCTAGCAACGCAATACGTCACAGCGTTGAACATCATCCATTATTCGCATGACCGTTACAGCTACGAAGCATCACTGATGGCATTGATGGATCGCGACGTGCACCGCACGATGGCGTGTGGTATTGCAGGTCTGTCTGTTGTTGCAGACTCTTTAGCAGCAATTAAATACGCAACCGTGAAACCCGTTCGTGATGAAGATGGCATCGCCGTTGATTTTAAAATCGAAGGTGATTATCCAAAATTTGGTAACAACGATGCCCGTGTTGATGACATCGCTTGTGATCTAGTTGAGCGCTTCATGAAGAAAATTCAGAAGATGCACACCTACCGCGAAGCAGTGCCAACTCAATCGATTTTAACAATCACATCTAACGTGGTTTACGGTAAAAAAACGGGTAATACACCAGATGGCCGTCGCGCAGGTATGCCTTTTGGACCGGGTGCAAACCCAATGCACGGTCGTGATGAAAAAGGGGCGGTTGCGTCTCTGGCATCGGTTTCTAAATTACCGTTCGCTTACGCTAAAGATGGTATTTCTTACACTTTCTCAATTGTGCCTAACGCATTGGGTAAAGATGACTTGAGTCAGAAGAAGAACCTAGCTGCGCTAATGGATGGTTACTTCCATCACGAAGCAAGCAACGAGGGCATTGCGATTGAAGGTGGTCAACACCTTAACGTCAACGTTCTAGACCGAGAGATGTTATTGGATGCGGTTGAACATCCAGAGAAATACCCTCAGTTGACGATTCGAGTGTCTGGTTATGCGGTACGTTTTAACTCTCTAACGACAGAGCAACAGCAAGACGTCATCACTCGTACCTTCACGAGTAAGATATAAACACAGTCCATCAAGCACTCAGAAAGTTTAAATAATTAGCTTGTAAATATACATTGCCCGCCTCTCTTTTCTACCTGGGAGAGGCGGGCTTTTTTTAAAATCACACATTAGATGAAAATTAATAGGTAGTATCCTCTCGCTAACAATACATTCAGCAAACGATTCAATTTCTTATTGATTCATCAAAATAGATCAAATAGACGACTATTTTTCCATCGTGTATGTAAAACCACATCGTTCACTGGTTGTTATTGGTGTCACAAAACACGATAATATCAAGATCGGATTTTAAGAA
>NZ_JADDYG010000298.1:4058-7354 GCF_015163535.1 Vibrio sp. OPT46
CATCAATTAGACGACTATTTTTCCATCGTGTATGTAAAACCACATCGTTCACTGGTTGTTATTGGTGTCACAAAACACGATAATATCAAGATCGGATTTTAAGAACGTAATAACTATGACCGAATATGTTTTGTTGTTGGTCGGCACTGTGCTGGTGAACAACTTTGTACTGGTGAAGTTTTTGGGCCTATGTCCTTTCATGGGTGTGTCCAAAAAACTGGAAACAGCAATAGGTATGGGCTTAGCGACAACTTTTGTGCTAACGCTCGCGTCAGTGTGTGCGTATTTAGTGGAAAGCTACATCCTTCGTCCACTAGGTATTGAGTACCTTCGAACCATGAGTTTTATTTTGGTGATAGCCGTTGTGGTGCAGTTCACCGAAATGGTTGTGCACAAAACCAGCCCGACGCTTTATCGCTTGCTTGGCATTTTCTTACCGCTGATCACAACAAACTGCGCAGTATTGGGCGTGGCACTTCTTAACATTAATGAAAACCATAACTTTATTGAATCGATCATCTACGGCTTCGGCGCCGCTGTTGGTTTCTCATTGGTGTTGATACTTTTTGCATCCATGCGAGAGCGCATAGCCGCCGCCGACGTTCCTGTACCTTTTAAAGGTGCATCAATAGCAATGATTACAGCAGGTTTAATGTCACTCGCCTTTATGGGCTTTACAGGTTTGGTGAAGTAAGCGATGAGTACGATTTTAATTGCGATTATCGCGTTAGCGGTTCTGGCTGCGATTTTCGGCGCGATACTTGGTTTTGCTTCTATTCGCTTTAAAGTTGAAGCGGACCCTATTGTGGATCAAATCGACGCCATTTTACCGCAAACTCAATGCGGTCAATGTGGCTACCCTGGTTGCCGTCCTTATGCTGAAGCAATTGCAAATGGCGACCACATCAACAAATGTCCCCCTGGAGGCCAGGCAACAATCGAAAAGCTCGCCGACTTAATGGGTGTTGAGCCAGAAGAATCTGCGCACGATCTCGACAGCAAAATTCCAACCGTTGCGTTTATTCATGAAGACATGTGTATTGGCTGCACTAAGTGTATTCAGGCGTGTCCGGTGGATGCAATTGTAGGCGGAACAAAGGCGGTCCATACCGTAATCAAAGACGAATGTACGGGCTGTGACTTGTGTGTTGCCCCATGTCCGACTGATTGTATTGAAATGATTCCTGTGGCAACGACCACAGAAAGCTGGAAGTGGCAACTTCACTCCATTCCAGTACTTAACATTACGGATGCTGCCGACAATGCAGCGAACGTGAAAGATTCAATTAAGTAAGGTTTCACATGTTGTCTTTGATTGAACAAATTCGTACAGGCGCGCTTTGGGATTTCCCAGGTGGTGTGCATCCGGCAGAAAATAAAAAGCAGTCCAACAAAACTGAACTCGCTCATGCGGCTATCCCGTCAGAAATTGTATTGCCGCTAAAACAGCACATTGGTAAAGCGGGTAACCTACTGGTTGCCGAAGGTGACTACGTATTAAAAGGTCAGCCATTAACGCAATCGGAGACCGGCTTTACGGTTCCAGTGCATGCTCCAACATCAGGTACGCTCACCGCGATTGAGCCACGAACTGTCGCGCACCCTTCTGGGTTAAGTGAGTTGTGCGCAGTCATCACGCCTGATGGGAAAGATGCATGGTGTGAAAGAAATCCCGTCGCAGATTACCAACAAGAAACCCCTGACGCACTGATTGATATTATTCGTCTCGCTGGTATTTCTGGTATGGGTGGCGCAGGCTTCCCTACTGCAAAAAAAATCCAATCAGGTTTTGCTCGTACCGAGATTCTTATCGTTAATGCAGCAGAGTGCGAGCCATACATCACGTCTGATGACAAGCTCATGCAAGAATATGCCGAAGAGCTTATTCAAGGTATCGAAATTGTCGAACATATCCTGACACCAAAGCTCACGATTATTGGCATTGAAGACAACAAGCCAGAAGCAATCAAAGCGCTAGAAGCTGCGGCTATAAACAAAGATATCGTTATTCGCGTTATCCCGACTAAATACCCTTCTGGCGGTGAAAAACAGCTGATCAAAATTTTAACCAATAAAGAAGTACCAAGTGGCGCGATTCCAGCCGATATTGGTATTTTGGTTCAGAATGTTGGTTCTCTTTACGCTATAAAACGCGCAGTCATCGACGGTGAACCGATGATAAAGCGCATCGTGACTCTCACTGGTAAAACCTTCAAACAACCACGCAACGTTTGGGCATTGTTAGGGACACCAGTACAAGCACTGTTGGATGAGTTTGGCTATAAAGCAGATAAGAAGTTACAGCGTTTAATTATGGGTGGGCCAATGATGGGCTTTACCCTTCCTCACTCCCAAGTGCCGATTACCAAGACAGCAAACTGTATCCTTGCTCCGACTCGTCGTGAGATCTCTCCGCACCAGTATGAGATGGAATGTATTCGCTGTAGCCAATGTGCAGAAGCGTGCCCTGCTTCGCTGCTGCCTCAACAACTGCAATGGCATGCAAAAGCTGAAGAGTATGACAAACTCGAAGAATTAAACTTAAAGGATTGTATCGAGTGCGGCGCTTGTGCGTTTGTATGTCCAAGTGAAATTCCGCTCGTACAGTATTACCGCCAAGCAAAAGCGGAAATTCGCACCAGAACACAAGAAGCGGAAGCTGCTGAGCGAGCGAAGCTGCGTTTTGAAGAGAAGAAAGCGCGTATGGAACGCGAAAAAGCAGAACGTGAAAATCGCTTTAAGAAAGCAGCCGATCAGCGCCGTAAAGACATGAAATCTTCTGGTGGTGATGATGCGATTGCAGCAGCGATCGCACGAGTGAAAGCTCAAAAGACAGAAACAACAGAAAAAGCAGAGCCAGCCGTTAAACCTGCCGTAGCGGCAGCCATTGCCAAAGCGAAGGCAAAACAGGCCGCAGCCGCTAAAGCAGGCTCTAGTGAACCTGATAACTCAGAAATGGCAAAACTGCGCGAAGAACGCAAACGTCTAGCCCGCGAACGTAAAGCACAAAAAGAGCAAGGCGAAACGCCAGACAATAACGCTGATGATAAAAAATCGGCAGTTTCGGCCGCCATCGCCCGAGCTAAAGCGAAAAAAGCACAACAAGAAGATTCAACTGAATCCGTAGAATCGGAAACGTCTGCACAGCAAGACGGCGATCCGAAGAAAGCCGCGGTTGCTGCTGCCATTGCACGTGCCAAAGCACGCAAAGCGAAGCAAGCAGACTCAACTGAAGCGGAAGAAGCTGAAGCACCTGCTGAGCAAACCGACGATCCGAAAAAAGCCGCCGTGGCTGC
>NZ_JADDYG010000298.1:7413-16002 GCF_015163535.1 Vibrio sp. OPT46
TGCGATTGCACGTGCCAAAGCACGTAAAGCGAAGCAAGCAGACTCAATTGAAGCGGAAGAAGCTGAAGCACCTGCCGAGCAAACCGACGATCCGAAAAAAGCCGCAGTTGCCGCTGCAATTGCTCGAGCCAAAGCGCGCAAAGCGAAGCAAGCAGACTCAACCGAAGCGGAAGAAGCTAAAGCACCTGCTGAGCAAACCGACGATCCGAAGAAAGCCGCAGTGGCTGCTGCCATTGCACGTGCCAAAGCGCGTAAAGCGAAACAAGCAGACTCAACTGAAGCGGAAGAAGCTGACGCACCTGCCGAGCAAACCGAAGATCCGAAGAAAGCCGCCGTGGCAGCTGCCATTGCACGTGCCAAAGCACGTAAAGCGAAGCAAGAAACGCAAACTGAGCCTGTTGAAGACGCAACTTCTGAAGAACCAGAAGTGGATCCGAAAAAAGCCGCGGTTGCCGCAGCAATTGCGCGCGCGAAGGCTCGTAAAGCGAAACAAGCAGACTCAACTGAAGCGGAAGAAGCTGAAGCACCTGCCGAGCAAACCGAAGATCCGAAAAAAGCCGCCGTGGCAGCTGCCATTGCACGTGCCAAAACGCGTAAAGCTAAGCAAGAAACGCAAACAGAGCCTGTTGAAGAAGCAACCTCCGAAGAACCAGAAGTGGATCCGAAGAAAGCCGCGGTTGCCGCAGCAATTGCGCGCGCGAAGGCACGCAAAGCGCAACAAGAAGCTAATAAAAATAATACTGAGGAGAACGAGTAGTGTCGTTTTTTATTGCCAGTTCACCGCATACCCACAGTCGTCGTAGTACGCCAGACTTAATGAAATGGGTGGCACTTTGCGCACTTCCAGGTTTAGTAGCTCAAACCTACTTCTTTGGTTGGGGTACGCTTATTCAGCTGATTTTTGCCATTGCAGTCGCTGTATCCCTTGAAGCCTTAGTCATGATCTGTCGTAAACGCTCACCAATGAGAGCGCTACGTGATAACAGTGCAATAGTTACCGCTTGGTTATTAGCCGTTGCTATACCACCATGGTCTCCGTGGTGGATTATGGTGATCGGGCTTATTTTTGCGATAGTAATCGCTAAACACCTCTATGGTGGCCTTGGACAAAACTTATTCAACCCTGCAATGGTCGCTTATGTGGTCTTGTTGATCTCTTTCCCAGTACAAATGACGAGTTGGAGTGCACCGACATCACTCATACCTGATCATGTAAATTTTGCAGATACACTCTCTTTAATTTTTACGGGCTATGATTACGACGGCTTATCACTTCAGCAAGTTCGCTCAGGTGTTGACGGTGTGACAATGGCGACACCACTTGATGCATTTAAGACTGGCATTCTTACAGGTGCCACTCCAAGCGAAGTAATGTCGCAGCCAATATTTGATGGCTTAGGTGGTATTGGTTGGCAATGGGTAAACCTTGCTTACCTTCTTGGCGGGATAGTCATGATCAAAAAGCGTATCATCCAATGGTATATTCCAGCAGGTTTCCTTGCGAGTCTGACTCTGTTTAGCCTAGTGTTCACGTTGCTGACGCCAGGGGAAACTGCGTCGCCAGTTTTACACTTGTTATCTGGTGCAACCATGCTTGGCGCATTCTTTATTGCAACCGATCCCGTTTCGGCGTCTACCACCGTCAAAGGACGTTTAATCTTCGGTGCGCTTATTGGTGCTTTGGTTTTTATCATTCGCAGTTGGGGCGGTTTCCCAGATGGTGTTGCATTTGCAGTGTTGCTTGCAAATATGTGTGTGCCACTGATCGATTACTACACCAAACCTAGAACTTACGGTCACTGAGGTAAACATGTTAACCGCTATTAGAAAAAATGGTCTGACACTCGCGATATTTGCATGTGCAACAACCGGATTAGTCGCCCTTACTCAGTACCTAACAAAAGACCAAATCAAGGTACAAGAGCAAAAACAATTACTTTCTGTTTTGAATCAAGTCATTCCAGAAAACATGCATGACAACGCACTCGCGCAAGCTTGTACAATGGTCACGTCTCCAGATCTGGGGACATTACGTGCGATGCCAGCCTACCTCGCCACGAAGAATGGTGAACCAACAGCAATCGCAATAGAATCTATCGCGCCAGATGGCTACAATGGTGAGATAAAAGTAATTACTGGGATTGATAATCAGGGCAATATTTTGGGGACACGCGTCCTAAACCACCAAGAAACCCCTGGTCTGGGCGATAAAATCGATCTTCGTGTCACAGACTGGATCCTGAGCTTTACAGGAAAACAAGTCACGGAAAACAATTGGAATTCGTGGAAAGTTCGTAAAGATGGCGGAGATTTCGATCAATTTACTGGTGCAACGATCACGCCAAGAGCCGTCGTAAAAGTCGTGCGAAATACCGTTAACTACGTAAACCAATCTCGTGAAGACATTCTTAGCCAGCCGTTAGGCTGTGAAGGAGAGCAGTAATGAATGAGAATAAATTACTGATGAAAAACGGTATGTGGAGTAATAACCCCGCTCTCGTACAACTGCTGGGCTTATGTCCACTGCTAGCGGTTTCTTCCACGATAACCAATGCATTAGGTCTTGGTATTGCAACCTTACTCGTGCTAGTTGGATCCAACGTCACGGTTTCTCTTATTCGTAACTATGTGCCAAAAGAGATCCGTATACCTGTATTCGTGATGATCATTGCCTCACTCGTTACCTGCGTTCAGTTGTTAATGAATGCCTATGCGTACGGTTTGTACCTGTCTCTAGGTATCTTTATTCCTCTGATTGTAACGAACTGTATTATTATTGGCCGAGCAGAAGCTTACGCGTCAAAAAATGATGTTGCACCCGCTGCGCTAGATGGTTTGTGGATGGGCCTTGGTATGACGAGCGTCTTGGTTGTTTTAGGTGCCATGCGCGAATTAATTGGTAATGGCACACTATTCGACGGAGCAGACCTTCTCCTAGGAGACTGGGCTTCAGCTCTACGGATTCAAGTTTTCCAATTTGACAATAGCTTCCTGTTAGCGCTTCTCCCACCTGGTGCATTTATCGGTGTTGGGCTGTTGATAGCGCTCAAAAATGTCATAGATAATTCAATTCAGGCACGTCAACCAAAAGAAGAAAAACCAACCATAGAACGTGCTCGCGTCACTAACGCATAACAAGATAAGGCTCTGTCATAGGAGCCTTTTTCATAAACCGCAGAGACGGTATTGGAAGTCAGCAATGAACAAAATAAAAAGAATCGAAATTCTTGAGCGATTACGAGAAAACAATCCGAATCCTCAAACTGAGCTTAACTGGAGCTCCCCTTTTGAGCTGCTAATCGCTGTATTACTATCAGCTCAAGCAACCGATGTAAGCGTCAATAAAGCCACCGACAAGCTTTTCCCTGTAGCGAATACACCTCAAAGCATTCTTGATTTGGGAGTCGATGGCTTAAAAGAATACATAAAGACCATCGGTTTGTTTAACTCAAAGGCAGAAAACACAATCAAGACTTGTAAGATCTTGTTGGAAAAACACAATGGTGAAGTTCCTGAAGATCGTGCAGCGTTAGAAGCGCTACCAGGCGTAGGTCGCAAGACCGCAAACGTCGTGCTCAACACCGCTTTTGGTTGGCCAACCATTGCCGTCGATACGCACATTTATCGCGTGTCGAATCGTACTAAGTTTGCAATGGGCAAAACGGTTGATGATGTCGAGCAAAAGCTATTAAAAGTTGTGCCAAAAGAGTTCAAACTCGATGTGCACCACTGGCTCATTCTTCATGGTCGTTATACGTGCGTAGCAAGAAAGCCTCGCTGCGGTAGCTGTATTATCGAAGATTTGTGCGAATATAAAGAGAAAGTATACCCAGATAGCTAACGCTATTTGTAAATCAAAGCTAGGAGCAAAAAATGTCAAACGGTCGAATTCTCCACACTATGCTTCGCGTAGGTGATCTAGACAAATCCATCAAGTTTTACACTGAAGTTATGGGCATGCAGCTGCTTCGTACTAACGAAAATAAAGAGTACGAATACACGCTAGCGTTTCTTGGTTATGGTGACGAATCCCAAGGTGCAGTGATCGAACTGACTTACAACTGGGGTAAAACTGAGTATGACCTAGGTACTGCTTTTGGTCATATCGCCATTGGTGTTGATGATATCTACACAACTTGCGACGCTATCAAAGCGGCGGGCGGTAATGTGACTCGTGAGCCAGGTCCAGTAAAAGGCGGAAGCACGCACATTGCATTCGTAAAAGACCCAGATGGTTATATGATTGAGCTTATTCAAAACAAGCAAGCTTCAGCAGGTCTTGAAGGCTAAGCGGCACTTCTAATAATCACTTGTACTGCAAGTTGAACTCCGATTACAGGCAGGTCTGCGATCTGCCTGTCCTTTTATAAACAAAACTCTTTACTTGATAATAGTTATCGTTTAGATTTATCCGCAACTTCGATATGCGGGATTACGATAATGATCAGTGAATGGGAAAAACACACACTTCTAGCCGATACGGCACTTCAACTAGATGACCCTGTTCGCAGCATTCTTCATTACCAGCAAGCCCTAAGCCTGAGTGAAGATATCAGCGAATGTGTGGAAATTGAGGCGGACGAGCGATTATTAATTTCTGTGATTTCTTGTCATAACTTAGCTC
The DNA here is from genome assembly GCF_015163535.1 of Vibrio sp. OPT46. Lineage (NCBI taxonomy): Bacteria > Pseudomonadati > Pseudomonadota > Gammaproteobacteria > Vibrionales > Vibrionaceae > Vibrio > Vibrio sp. OPT46. The sequence goes on from NZ_JADDYG010000298.1 coordinate 12,038, forward strand.
AGTTCTGGCGTTGGGCTGGAGATACTGACTATGAACTCAAATACCTTCAACTGGCCTCTGAGAAAGTCTTAACACTTATCCCACAATGCCCAAATAAAGAGTGTGCAAGCTTTATCGACTCGATAGGATGCTGTACTAAGGCGTTGATAGACTTTATGAAGCGTCACCCTAATCCGGCTATTGCCAAACAGGTTGAAAAAATAGATACCGCAACCAATTGCGAAGTCATTGCCAAATTCCGCTTAAACTAACATTCAAATTATACAGCAAGAATCACCGAAAGGTGCTTGGCAAAATACCACTAAAATATTATTAACAACGTCAGTAAATCAAAAACGCCGAAGCTTTCAGCTTCGGCGTTTTTATATGCATCACACTTGGGTTCGCCCTAGAGATATCACGACTCGGCGGTTTTTGTCTTTTCCTATTGGCGAACCGTTATCTGCAATAGGACGACGCTTGCCGTACCCTTGCACTTGAATTCGATCTTCCGGTAGCCCTAGAGACTGAAAGTAATCACGAAGTGACTCTGCACGTCGCTCTGATAAACTTTGACTCGCACTTTTACCATCGGTTGAATCTGTGTACGTCGCCACCAGCACGAGATCGATATCTTGATTATGTCGGATATAATCTGCAATTTGTGATAAACGCTTTTTAGAAGCCTTGGTTAACTGATCACCTTGTCTTTCGTAGTGCAAAATCGTAAAAGCAATGTCCTCGAAACTGTATTTCAATAAGTTGGAAATACAGTCGCTAAACGCGTTGTACTTGTTTTGAAACAGTACTGATGACAATGCGACTTCAATTCTCTGATCTCGGCTCTGCCAATCTTGGTAACTAAAAGTCGGATAACGGCCTTTTTCCAGCTCAGACAACATACCCCATGCTGTTTGCCCTCCGACATAACCATCAAACTGTTTAAAAAACTTTAGGTTTGTAATTCGATCGGCGTGTTCACCTGGTCGCCAAGGTGGCGGCATAGAAATGAGACTGACGTTACGTGTTTCTCCCATCGGACGACGCATTTTTAACTCAAAGTCTAAATTGATTTTTTTATTTGCACGAGATGAAAATACCGCATCTCCAAAGCTTGGAATGGGGTGTACAAGCTGACATTCTAGTGGTGTATTGACCACCATTTCCCATTGAGATTGCTGTGGAGTTGCAGCATAACGTTTGCCCATCAAAGCGAAGCTGCTTGTGCTAAACAACGAAAATACAACACCACTGGTAATCAGCCATTTCTTCATCTAATACTGTCTCTTAAACGGCAGTCTGTTGCCGTCAATTTGCATCAATAAAATTACTTCAACCGGCATGCAAAAATCTCGCCAATATAGGGTTATCTGTCACACTGCCATTAATGTGAGCCACCGTGTTCCAATCACCTTAACCGCCACTTAGCGTTTTACTTCCTCATGTTTTATCGGTTTACATGATGCAAAGTATGGCGAATAAACGTCTACATAATATGCAATACAAACTTATTGATTGGATGCAAAATAGAATTCCGGTTTTCTCTTAAATTGCGGTTTTTCTCATCGGTATAATCTGCAATAATGCAGCCTTCGTCACACAAAAATAAGCCAACATGACACTAGAAAATGAAGCTCTAACCTTGAAAAAACGCTTTCGTGGTTATTTCCCTGTGGTAGTAGACGTTGAGACCGCTGGTTTCAATGCTCAAACTGATGCACTTTTAGAAATCTGTGCCGTTACGTTGAAAATGGACGAACATGGCGTGTTGCATCCGGCCTCCACCATTCATTTTCATGTGGAACCATTTGAAGGCGCTAACTTAGAAAAAGAAGCGCTTGAATTCAATGGTATTCGTGACCCTTTCAGCCCTCTTCGAGGTGCTGTTTCTGAGCAAGAGGCGCTAAAGGAAATTTATAAGCTTATTCGCAAAGAACAAAAAGCCGCAGATTGCTCACGTGCAATTATGGTTGCTCATAACGCAGCATTCGACTTGGGTTTTGTAAATGCGGCAAATGAACGCTGTAAACTAAAAAGAGTCCCTTTTCATCCCTTTGCTACTTTTGATACGGCTACATTAAGTGGCCTTGCTTATGGCCAAACAGTTCTCGCTAAAGCATGCAAAACAGCCGGGATGGAATTTGATAACCGTGAAGCACACTCTGCGCTTTACGATACACAAAAAACAGCAGAATTATTCTGCGGTATTGTCAACAAATGGAAGGCCCTCGGCGGTTGGCCGCTTGTCGACGAAGAATAATAAGTAAACACAACATATTAGGAAAAGTATGAATCCTGTCGTTATATCAGTGTGCGTCATGCTCGTGTTAGCATTGATGCGCGTAAACGTGGTGGTTGCCCTCACGTTTAGTGCCATCGTAGGCGGCCTAGTCGCAGGCATGAGCCTTGGGGATACGGTTGCCGCATTTGAAAGTGGTCTAGGTGGCGGTGCAACTATCGCGCTAAGCTACGCCATGTTAGGTACTTTCGCTGTTGCCATCTCAAAATCAGGCATCACGGATCTACTGGCCAAAAGTGTTATCAAGCGCTTAAATGGTAAAGAAAACTCGGCGTCAACTACCGGGTTAAAGTACGCGGTGTTAGTCGCGCTCGTTCTTGTCACTATGTCATCTCAGAACGTAATTCCGGTCCATATCGCCTTTATTCCAATTTTGATTCCACCTCTTTTGGGCGTATTTGCGAAACTTAAACTCGACCGACGTTTGGTCGCGTGTGTTCTTACCTTCGGTTTGATCACACCTTACATGATCTTACCTGTTGGTTTCGGCGGTATTTTCTTAAACAACATTCTATTAAAGAACCTACATGACAACGGTTTGGAAAACGTGGTTGCAAGCCAAGTCCCAACCGCCATGTTACTGCCAGGTGCAGGAATGCTGTTTGGTCTATTACTGGCTATCTTTGTGAGCTATCGTAAACCGCGTGTCTACAAAGAAACTGAGTTGACTGTCGTTGACGAAACCGATCACGTCATCAATAAAAAGCACATCTTAGTTGCGGCACTTGGTATTGTCGCTGCTTTGGGTGTTCAGCTTTACACGGGTTCAATGATTATCGGTGCTCTAGCTGGCTTTATGGTGTTCACTTTCGGCGGCGTTATCGCATGGAAAGAGACGCACGACGTGTTCACTAAAGGTGTACACATGATGGCAATGATTGGCTTCATCATGATTGCAGCGGCAGGTTTTGCAGCAGTAATGAAGCAAACTGGCGGTGTTGAAACACTAGTACAATCGCTATCAACCAGCATCGGTGACAATAAGCCTCTAGCTGCACTACTGATGCTGATCGTTGGTCTATTAGTAACAATGGGCATTGGTTCATCGTTCTCTACGATTCCAATCCTTGCAACTATCTATGTTCCTCTTGCGCTAGCATTCGGCTTCTCGCCGATGGCAACGATTGCACTGGTAGGTACTGCAGCTGCGTTAGGTGATGCAGGCTCTCCAGCTTCTGACTCTACATTAGGCCCTACATCTGGTCTAAATGCCGACGGTCAACATGAGCACATTTGGGAAACAGTCGTTCCAACCTTTATCCATTACAATATCCCTCTAATCATCTTTGGTTGGATTGCAGCAATGGTGCTTTAATACTATTGTTTGGATGGATATACATTTAGTTACGAAAAAGCCGCTCAATGAGCGGCTTTTTGTTATTCATAACTGAGGTTATTGCGCTGGCATATTGTCAATAATACGCTCACGAATCAGCTTCAAGGTTGGTTCTGTCGACAGGTAATCGATGGCAATCGGAAAATAAGCGTCGTTAATTTTAAGAACCAAGCTAGGGTAAGAGTTCACACCTAGGCTCTTTGCAAGGCTCAATTGATCTTCGAACACACCCTCTAAGAAAGAGCCATCCATGTCATTCTTGAATTGCTGAACATTCAAGCCAATTTCTCTCGCTAGTTGCAAGTGAGTGGCTTCTTCATGAGGAGGCATCGCACGTAAGTAATACGCATG
>NZ_JADDYG010000298.1:16012-16878 GCF_015163535.1 Vibrio sp. OPT46
GTCCATATCATTCTTGAATTGCTGAACATTCAAGCCAATTTCTCTCGCTAGTTGCAAGTGAGTGGCTTCTTCATGAGGAGGCATCGCACGTAAGTAATACGCATGCTGAATCGCTTCTAGCATCTGCTCATAAGAATCTTGAAAGCCCGCTGCAATAACCGCACGACAAGATTGGTAAGTGCTTCTAACTGGCGTACAAAGCTTCCAGAAATCGTAGTTAAACTTAGTGCCTAACTGGCGCTCAATCTGCTTCCAAATACCTTCGAGTTTTTGTTGCATCTCGGGCGGCATCGGTAAATTAGTATCTGGCGCAAGACCACCAACCACATACTCAAACTGAATCACACCTGGCAGTTGCTGTTTTAGTTTATCCAGCGTTGGTTTGTAACCCCAACACCAACTGCACATTGGGTCATGCACGTAGTAAAGCTTTATATCCACTTTAATTTTTTAACCTATAAAATCAATTAGTTAAATGAAACAAGAATAATAAATGGCGATAAAGTGGCGACACATTTAAATCTTATTGCTTGGTTTCTGCTTAAGAGTTAACGAGTTTTGCTTGTAACCCTGATAACAATATAGGTCCAGCACTCACTCGTTCCCCTCTTCTTCATCAACACGTAAACAGCGGTTTTGTCCCGTTAACTGCACAGTGATTTTGACATCTGAGTTTAATTATACCGTCTCATAAATTGAAAAACTGCTTTATCTTAATAATTCGCTCTAAAGCCTTATAGAGTAAGGCTCTACGCCCTCTTAATCAGATCTTATCTTCGCTCACCTGATCATCTACATTTCTCACAAAATTCTGAACAACACTTATTTTTCATGCACTTACAAAAGTCACCTTGATCTTTCCAGAT
>NZ_JADDYG010000298.1:16937-20167 GCF_015163535.1 Vibrio sp. OPT46
CATTAAAATTGGAATTTACTGAAAATATTTTCAATCTTTGAAATTTTCAAAACATTCTCAGTCTAGGCTCTAAGTAGCTCTATACTCTCGCAAGCCCCGCTATATATATGGTTTCCCATGAGACACTCTAGGAACTCTCCCCACTAAATTTCAGTACACAAAAACTGAAAAAAAACTGATCGAAAAACCTCGCAGGCGGGTGAGGAGAGTGCGGATTTTGTCATCCGCTCAGTGTGTCCCGTGAGTTCATAACCGTTCATCGCCATATGACTTGTAGCTTTAGTTTGAGGCCAACATAAAAAAACGCAGCCGTATGGCTGCGTTGATTGTGTGAAAATCAAGTTCTTTATGTGTGCTAATATGCCTTAAACTTGCTTTCATCATCACCTTGTCCTACGGACTGCATTTCAGAGCAGCTCCATAGCAGCTCAAATTGGTTCAGATCTTCATCGTCTTCGGGAAGAACAATGGTTGAATCTTGAATAACTAGCTTCACGCAACTTGATTGTTTAGTTGGGATACAGTGGTAAAGCTCAGCAACTTTTTTATCATCTTCGACTCCCCCAAGCACAAGCGTTGAAGCGTCTAGAATGAGACACTGGCAAGGTACAAAGTCCGGCAATGCCCCAAACTTAGTTTCTAGATTATTCAATAACTCCGTATCTAAACTATCTCTCTTCAAGCAACCAACGATAGCAAACTGGTAATTTTTCGATTTTCTAACCACCTTACCAGAGAGCCAAGGTTTGTGGTCTTCGTTGACAATTTCTACCCACCAATTCCAGTCCTCAAACATTTTATAGATCTTCTTATTTTGAGTGCTTTTTTTAAAAGCGAGATACAAACCCACCACTACAAATGCTGCAGCTACTAGAGTACTGATTGTCATCCCCTTTCCCCTACTTAATGGTTCTTTAAATACAAAAATAGGAAAGAGAATAACAATAATTTCAAACAGTTATTATTCTTAATGGAGTATTCCAGCGAATCTCCCTACAAAATGGTTATTTTGTCTATCAAAAACATGGCATAAGAAGGTAATAAGCCTAATTAATATATGGATAACCATTGTTTAAGCTATCAACATTAAAGTCCAAGTGAGTTATCCCCCACCCGTTGGGCAACTAGCTTGTTTGTGTTATCGGTTCGAGTCTTCCCTTCAATTTCATACTAGCCTCCCCATGGCCAACAATATCATTCGCTTGGACTGGTGTTTTGGTGCTTGCTCGTCCTGGTGCTACACCGCTATGTGTATGCGTTGCTAAAGTGTCGGCCAATTCTTTAACCACCTGCATTAGCTCCGATAAAAGAATCAACACATTCTCTTGCTTAGAGCCTATCCAAGTCTTAGGTGATTGAAGCCATTGGTGCTCAGCGGCAATACTTCGGCGAAATTTTCCGATGGTCTCAATCAGTTCGCCAGCGGTAGCCGTTTGCATGTTACCCAAGCTTCCTAACACCAGATCATCTCCTGACAACAAATTAATAGCGCCAAGCGCTTCAATAAGCTTCTTACCATTCACTTCTTCAGTACTGTGCTCATTTACAAAAAGCTGATGCTGGCCAAACTCACCTTTATACCGTTCAAATTGGTCTAACTTACCAAACGCTCTCTGATTTTGAGTTTGGTCAGTCTGTAGTGTTGTATTTCCTGCGGCATCGACTCGATAACTCACTTCTTCACGTTGTTGTTGTAGTTGTTCACCAGGCTCTATTGAGGGAAGCGCATATTCACGTCCATAAACGCCACGTATGATGGGCCTATCGCTTCGACCATAAGCGAAAGCAATTTCAACCAATGTTCCTTCTAATGGATACGCTAACAATCCGGACTCATGTCCGCTCATGTTAACCGGCAGTGGAATCGAGCGATAAACCGGTACGTTACTATCTGGTTGCAAGTTCTCATCTAGAACTTGCACATCAACAGAGAGTCTTGGCCGAAATGGGTCAGATACTTTACCCGCCGTCGCACTGTCTCTGACCATTTCGACTCGCCCGAACTTTGGCAAGTGAAAGCCTGCTGTTAATTCAGGAAAATGCTGTAGTGTTTCTCGCATTTTAGGTATGACTTCAGACTGCTCAGCTTTCCAATACGCCGTCATATCATCCTGTATTAAGTCAACCCGATTGACTCGCTTACCATTCACAACACGACCTGGTCTAAGCATAGGAAACGGAACAAAGGTGGCACTGTTACCATTTTGGCGACTCGTAAACTCTTCAGGTAATGGCATTGGTTTGTCGTTGAAATGGCTATCTTGATAGGAGCCAAAATAAACCACCTGGTCAGTATGTTGAAACCACACACAGTCAGGAATAGAAAAAGCCTTAGCGACCTGATCTAAACATTGATAACCCGTTCCCTGGCAAACAAAGTTTGGGATCGCGGTCTTCATGTATTCTTTATTAGGTAGATTAAACTCGAGACCAGTAAGGTGAGAGAGCGCATCAATAACTTGCTCGGCATTTGGATGCTCTAAACTGAGAGACCAACGTTTACTCAAAATACCTGTCAGTTCTTTTACTGTGACTTTTTGGTAGCCATTGACTGTAGATTGGATTTTATCAACATAGCCCTCAAACCAAGGCGACGTTTTGTTTTCATATCCAATATCAAAACGCACCGGCTCGAATAATTTCAAGGGTTGTGTAGCTTCAATTTCAAAGATGGCCGCACTACCCAAAGAAAGCTTTAAGCTCACCATGTTACTTGCCAATTTGACTTCTTCGCCGCTTATATACAAGCGCTTCTCTAACTTCATTGAGTCGCCTCCTCTGCGGTGATGAGTGCCTGTTTCAAGCGAGTATTCTCTCGCTGCTCTGGCTTGCTTTGCGCTTTAATCCGCTGCTCTTTTTGCTCGGCGACACTGTTGTACTCCCGAAGCTCAAAAGATACATTCCAGGCCTGTAGAGTTTCATGTTCTCTTGCTTGAATACGCCCAGTGAACTTCACATTGCGAATTTTAAGTGCGAGCGCAATGTCATTGCCGATTCGATAAATACGTCTAGCATTCGCCTCATCTTTGTCCGAAGCAAACGCATAAAGTTGGGTCAGTGTGTCTATACGAATGAATGGAACACGACCACTAAAGGTAAGCTTTTTGCCTTTGTCACCTTGCTCTGCCACATCGGTACCAGAAGACTGCCCACTCATGTCCTGGTCTTTAAACTCCATGGACACTTCAACCGTCATCGAGTCTAAGTTAATTGGCACACCATCTAGAGCT
>NZ_JADDYG010000298.1:20221-24633 GCF_015163535.1 Vibrio sp. OPT46
AGCATAATAGCTCCTCAAAAAACGTCATAGGTTCATAACTAAGCAATAAGCTTGCTAATGTAAATTGATGATTGTTGGGCGTACCCGCTTGATTCAATCGTGTTGCTATACTTTCCGCATTGCCCTCCACGGATAACGCATAGATACTTCCTTTTAGGTTCTTCAGGGCGTTGAGCTGAGCCTTGATTTCTTCCATCTTTTTATTGCGTTTCGCTGCTAGTAACTGCAACTTGTCAATTACGTCATGGTCATCGTCTGCTAATGACTCTAGCGTAGCTACTTGGGCACCTTGCCAATGTAAAGCATCATGTAATGGGTTAGCGTTGAGTAAAGCCATCGGCTTAAAGCGTGGTAGAGCGATCGCTGCAGGTTGATGGAACTTATCAACGTCATTGGTATTTAAAGCATGACTTTGCCTAGCTACTTGGCACCACTCAGGCATTGGAAACAATGATGTAAGCTCAATGAGCTGCCGAGAGAATTGGTTCAATTGAGAGGCCGTTACCATTATCGCAATACCGTGAAGATGGCCATTTGGTCGGTACCTATCAGCGTAATCCCGCAGCTTATTAGATAACGTTTTAATTGCAGTACTAGGATTGAGGTAACACCCCGAGTCCAAACGGGTCCCCACTTGAAACTGATATGGCGACACTGTAAGTACGGTTCCTGAGACAAGTAAGGGTTGAAGTTCACTACGCAGCTTAAGCAAAGCGCTCGCCTCTTCACTTAAAGAGTGACGCCCGTAATTGGCGTCACTTGTATGGTTGGTTAACCGGTTAATCGCTTCATTCATTACGGCGCCGACTGCGTCTGTCACTGACTCAGCCTTGGTTTGAATATTCTGCGAGTAACTTGGCCAGTTTAATTGGGATAAGTGCCAAGTCATAAGCGGCCTTCAATTGTCATGGATTTCTCTGTAGGGCGTTGTGGTCGAATGGCCATCGTTACTACACCGTCCTTTACATAGTCGCGTAGTGCTCTCCGGTAACTTCTCCAAACTGAAGCAGTTAGCGTAGAACGAGGGTCGGAGTCTTCATGTAATGTGACTTGTCTATCCACATAAACCATTTCATGTGCCACCCACTGATTTTCTGCTTCAGCAAAAATGGCTGGCTCTTCTTGACCAGAAACTGCATCTGGATATGTCCATATGCCATTTGATTGTAAGACAGCGGGCAACTTTTCGGGTGGTGAAGGGATCTCTATCCATCCATGCGGAGGGGTACCTCCGACAACTTGAAAGCACCCTGTTCCCACTAATCCATATATTTGCTCGTTATCCATGCCTTACACCTTAACGCCCACAATCTTTCTCAAATAATGCTCACCTGAATAGGCGGTCACACCATCGTATTTTAGAGAAGTACCACCTCTAACCGATTGAACTTCCTTACATGTCAAGGTAAACCCGTACTTGCCATCACTCTGCAAGATGATATAAAACTGGCCCAGCTCCATTGCTAATTGCACATCAACAATCGCGCTAAGACTTAGCCCTGACGCCGCTGCATAACCACCTTCGGCTGTCACTATCAAGAAATCGAAGTTCGTAATAGGCTCTGACGTTTTTAGCTTCGTATCACCTGGCGCTCTTCCATTCCATAAAATTGACCGCTTTGTATTTGATTTACTACTGAGTGCTTCTTGTAAACCTCGAATAGTAGAAATAGCTTGAGTGCCCGTATGATTAGCTCGGTTCTTTAAGTATGCGTCTGTTTGATTTTTCGTAGCTTGAGTGGCAACTCCATCGAGCTTTTTCTTATCTGCTGCCGTCATTACCCCTGCATGAGATGTCGTCACCGCACTTAAAACCGCATCTTTACCCGTAGAACTCTTGATCGTTTGAGTTGTGGCGTTGCGAGATGCCGTCAAGTTAGTTGCGATATTCGCTTGCGCTCCAGCTTGTATGCCATCCAGCTTCTTCTTGTCTGCTGCGGTCATAACCCCGGCGCTCGATGTTGTTGCGGCACTTAAAGTGGCATCTTTACCCGTAGAGCTATTAACCGTTTGAGAATTGGCGTTGCGAGACACGCTCAAGTTAGTTGCTACATTGACTTGAGCCCCACTCTGAATCCCGTCTAATTTTTTCTTATCGCTTGCACTCATCCAACCGGAGGCTGTTTTAGTGGCATTCTTAACATTCTTGTTGATGTATGACGCGACAGACTGAAAGACTCGCTTTGCACTCCATAGGCTACGGTATTCATCCTCACCAGCTTCAGCTTGTTGCTGAGTGATAACATCCCACACGCGCCAATCAGTAACATTGCCATGGGAGTCAATGCCAGCAAGTCGAGCGATGTAATGCTGTTGACCGTTTTCATCAACGTAATTACTGAGTTCTGTTTTTGAGCTTCTTACTGTCGCTATGTTTTCCCAACGAGAGAGTGCGCTGCCTTGGCGTACCACATCTAAGTACAAACCACATGGGATGCCATCACTGACCACCACCTCTTTTTTTGACAGCTCAACACGTAACCCTGAGACATAAACAACTCCGGGACTAACAACAAACGTGTTTGACTTTCCTTTAGCGACGACCGAGCAGCCACGAACAAAGGCCGAATGGCCATAATGGTCAAGATTCGCCAAACGTAAATCATCATCAATGCCCATTAAGCGCCCATGAAAATCTATCTGCCAAGTTCCTGGTTCAACATGAATATTTGCTATCGCTGCAGCGCCACTGTACTCCTGCGCGACGGACTTAATAGTGGTCATGTTTTCTTCTTTAGTTTCCGTGTTCTTATACACGATCAAGCCACAGGAGTTCTCAACATGCTTATCATGGAGGTAAATCGCATTGAACTTAAAACTCGGTGTGGTTGACTGAAGAATGACGGAATACACCAACGTATTACTATTAAGTCGCGCAGCCTGGTCCACTTTTTGACGATGCACGATATACGCTTCACTAGGCAGACCTAGGGCTCGGTCAATCGGTGATTCAGCGTCTAAGTTAGGAATATGAGCAAACACAAACTCGTTCATGTCTGTCGTACTACCCGTTGTAATTTTATCCACTAAATAGCGCTCAAACTGAGCAGGGATAATGGTCTGGCTCATACTGTATTATTCCTCTAGTTTTGCACTAAATAGCTGCTGACTCTGGCTGAAACAGGCCGTACGAATGTGCACCTGAATGGGATAAACGACTTCAAATCGATATCGACGGCAAGTTCTCCCATATTGCTCTATGAGCACTTGAACCAACTTGCTGTTTTGCGAGATATCGCCATCACTTAGCTCAATAGTACAAACGTCCCACTGAACTTCGTTTTGACGCTCTTTGAACTTAACGATACCAATGCCTAACCTTTCAAAAATCCGCTTGAAGCCCGCTACGCTACCTGCGTCTTTGGCGTTCACTTCTGCGTATTTCACTCGCTTTCGAAACAGTGAAAGTGGCTCACTCTCAAACCTTTTGATATCTCTATCCCATGCCATTAATTCCAATGCTTTTTCGTTACAGGTCAACGCATCCATTTGGCGAAGCGGAAATAGTAGGCTGCTCCAAACTATCCGGAAGAATGAAAAAACGCCTTTAGATAAAAAGTGAGGTTCTTTGACTTCATCCGCCGTCGTTCTTCCGTCCTGCCACCATGGGATCACAATTTCGGGTAAGCGAGGGGAATGTCGGCTTTGGTCGTAATTTCGAGACTCAGACATCCACGAGTTCCTTAACTGTGAGTGATTTCAAGCGAGGCTGTTCTAGCTTGCTGATAATGTCTTTTTGGACTTTTCCGTCTACGGTAAACCTTACCGATTCAACTTCCGTCATGTTGGTATGTATCTCAGTACCAAGCAAAGATAAGCTAAAACGATGCTCAGGTTTCGCGCGTGTCATTTCTGGGTAAGCTGCTGTTTCTCGAAAAGCCGCTCTAATCCTCTCTTCCACTTCAAGAAGTTCATTCACTTTGGTGGCGCTGTCTAAGTTCTCAGCTAAGACGACATCCGCCGTGATCTCATGTTTCGTATCGGGAATGGCTTTACAGGTAAGTACATCACCGTGACCGTGATGCCCTTTAGACATTATGTGCTCATTTAGCTGTTCAAGAACGGTTAGCGGGGTTGGTCCCACTTCCATCAAAATCAATGCTTCTGCTGAACCAGGGGTTATGTCCCCTGTATTTCTAAAATAGATGTTATCACTTCGGATCCCCGCTACGCTGGCGATGATAGAGCGATACACATCATCGATGTGCCATTCACCAGAGCTAGTAAAGGCATTTTGAATACGAAGCGCTAACTCTTCATCAGTTTCTGCGTCAGCACCGAGTACAGAGAGCCAGTCAGGTTCATTCACCGCATCAACAATGCCCGGTATCGCTTCAGGAATAATGTTGAAATACCCCGCCGGCAAGTTAAACGCGGAGCCCGCTTCAAGTGCTTCGACAAGCACCTTACCC
>NZ_JADDYG010000298.1:24691-25705 GCF_015163535.1 Vibrio sp. OPT46
TTTAGGTGACCAGCCTCGATGATTCCAGGCTCAATAACTTGAACTTTATACATAACGCCATCTATAGGTAGCGTTTGAATAACCGCCCCTTTCTCAATCGTCACCGCATCAGCAGCATTTGCTTTAGTTAGTGTGATGTAGCCTTGTGCTCTTTGAGCTACTTTCGGCGCGATATTGTGCTCCCATGCTTTTAGGTCCAGAGCCCAACGCTCAGCGGTTGCCACGAACATATTGGGCATAACGTGCTGAGCCAATAGATGTCTAATCAGCCAAACACATGGCGTGACCACTGCAGCGCGAACCCAACGCCAAAACGGTGACATTTCGGAGTCATTCGAAACCTTGCTACCAGCCCCCACGACTTCTTGTTTTAGTTTGGTTTCAAAGTCCTTTTCGGTAACTGGCACACCCGATTCACTTAGCACCTGAACAAAATCCGTACTTGGTCGTTTACTCATACTTTCACCTCAAGTTCCCCATATTCATAAGCCTTAGCGGTTAAGGTGATATCACCAGTTTCTGTTTCTCTTGCTGTCGCTGAACCCGGTACCACTCTTACATCTCTCTCAGCAAGTTGCTCAATTTGCACCATTACATCAGCGCGTAACGCTGGGTTTCTTTCTGCAACCAATTGGCGAGCCAATCCTGATTCCATGATCGCGTGCTTAATGTCTTGCGCGATGCTGTATAAATCACTGCACTCTTTAGGCTGTTGGCCTGCGTCCATATCCCAGCCACCCTCGACCACTTTGATATCGTTGTAGCGCTTGCGTTCTGTTAAGTCGTTACCCCACATTGAGCTCATCCCACTCGGCTAATTGGTCTGGTGTTATTCCGTTAGGGGCAGTGATATACACGTCACCAAAAGAGCTAACTCGACTAGCATCACTGTGATTGGTTGCTTTCATATTGTTCACCACTTGAGGAGGCAATCGTGGCTCGTTGCTCTTCCCTTTGTATTCGATAAACGGTTGAGGCGATTGAGTATCTAGATTTGGAGCTTCAACGTTGATG
>NZ_JADDYG010000298.1:25758-26277 GCF_015163535.1 Vibrio sp. OPT46
CTTGGCTGAGAAATAACCTGGCTTTCTGCAATTTTGAACGGCGCCATTTGCTCTGGCTCATATCCATAAACGTCTTGGTTCGTCGCTATCGCAGACTCGTAACTCATTTGAGGTTGAAGTAGTTCTAATTGCTTAACTTCTGACGCATCACCCGGAGTTAGGTTCTGTGATATAGGAGTACTGTGTTCAGCTTGGACGGCCGTTGTCATCTCTGGCGTTTCAATTTGGCTCCCCAGTTCAATATCAACACCTGGGATCATATTGAGTAAATCAACGAGCCCTTCGATAGCATGAGCAATAACATCAAACCAAGCCGTATCTTTAAACGCGGAGGTTAAGTCGTCCCACCAATAAATTGCCGCAGCAATACCACCTATAAGCAGCGCTATACCAGCGACAACCCAAGTTAGCGGGTTGGCCCAAAGCGCGGCGTTAAATAGCCATGCAGCAGCAGTACTCGCCAGCGTACTAATACGCAGTAGTTTCATGATGCTATTTAAACTCGTCATGGTAACCGTC
>NZ_JADDYG010000298.1:26333-27359 GCF_015163535.1 Vibrio sp. OPT46
CAACCAGCAGACATCATTTGCCCGATCCCCATGGCAAGCGACAATGTTGCAATCACCCCGCCAAGAGACAGGCCTGCGATAGCGACATAGCCAAGAATTTCAGCAAGCCAAGGAAATTGGTCCGTCCAACCAACAATCACCATTAAGCCGTCAGCCATGGTGCCTACAACTGAATTGATTGAAGGAAGAATCGCACCAAATACCGCAGCACGAACCGCAAACCATGCCGCTTCTAACCGTTCCCACTGATCTGTCATGGTGCTGGCCATTTGCTCAGCCTTCGACATTCCCTCGATTTGACCAAGTTGGTCAATACTGCCTGCGAGTCCTTCAGTATCAGCCATTAATAACTTAATCATGCTAACGGCTTCTTCTGAGCCGAATGCCTTTTTCAAATCAGCCGCTTCAGCAACACTTAAGGTGTCACCATATTTACCTTTCAATTGTTCAAGAATATCTAGTATAGGCAGCATCTGACCTTGGCTATCGGTAAACGACAAATTGAGCTTATCTTGAGCGTTGGCCACACCCGCTAAGAATGCTTTGTATTTGGTACCCGCTTCGCTGCCACTCATGGTTGATTGAAGGGTGCCTAAAATCGCCATCTGCTCTTCGATAGCAACTCCTGCACTGGTCGCATTCGCTCCGATGCTAGTGAAAGCACTACTCATGCCTGCGCCTGTAGTCTTAAACATTTCAACAGACTGCGCAGTCATGCCGGCAATTTGTTTGGACCAAATTCCAACCCCAATTTCATCAGCTTGATTTTTGAAAACACCATACATGGTGCCCATATAATCCGTAATGGTTGCTGTATCAGCCTTAGTCGCAGCAGCTAAAACGGCAGAGCTTTTGGTGATGTCAGAAAGGTTGTCTCCATCAATATCACCAAATGCTGACTTGATATCATATGAGGCGCCGACAATATCTGTGGCGGATTTCCCGTACTGTGCCGATGTCCAAAGCGCGGTCTTTGAAAGCTTCGTGAGATCCTCATCCAGAACCCCTAACGACTTCACTTCGCCT
>NZ_JADDYG010000298.1:27415-29054 GCF_015163535.1 Vibrio sp. OPT46
GCTTTCTATCCATTTCAATCGCTGGCATCAGCGCATTTTGAATAGCAAAGCCCGTGGCGACTAAACCCGCACCACCTGCCGCCATGTTTTGCATGCCTTGCTTACCAGCATCCATCGAAGCTTGTACTTCTTTAGTAATCCCCTGCAACGGCTTGGTGACTTGATCAACCAACGCTATGTGCATCAACAGTTTTTCCATGCTCATCGCGTAATACTCACTCGCTCTTTATGTCTGTTAATGACTAAACAGTCGGCTGATAGCACTCATTACCGCTCTTTCTTCGCGTTCGAACTGGTGTTTGTCCAGCCAGATAGCGCGACTTAAACTTCTTTCGTCGTCTGGCTCACTCGGCAAAAAATGACGACGAAGGGCAAAGGCTTGTTCCAAAGGATTATCTTCAATCCGCTTTGCCCTATCTGTTATTTTTTTAGTGTGATTTCGATACCACCTTTAGAAGCGTTACTGACCGTGGCATAAAGCTCGATAGTTAAGCCAGGAACGCTATCAAGTAACTCAGTGAGCTCATCTTTTTGCTCTGGGTTTACGGTACGCGTTAAGTACGTATAGGCAGGCGCGACTTTGTTGTTAGGCATCATGTCATTGGTATAGTTATTTGCATCCTGTACCGTTGGCGTAAATACGAAGTCAGTGCCACCGATAGCGACTACGACAGGTTTTGATGTAAAGGTAGGTTTAGTCATTTTTACTTCTCTTCTTGTTTTCGTGCCTAGCACGCCATTGCAAATAATCTTCAATCTGGTTATCACACTCAGTCAGTGCGTTTTTCAGCTTGGGAATGTCGTCGGTAACCACTTCTGGCCATGTCCCTTGAACTTGTGGTTTTGAACAGGGCACCAACATTCCAGCAGGTGGCAATTTCATGAACACCTGCGTTGCGACGGTTTCAGTAGGGTTCGCGCAGGCGGTCAGTAACAGTGGCAGGGATATGGCACTGAACGTTTGCCAGCTCTGTTTTAAGTGCTGCCAGGTCTGCATTGAGTTTTTCCTCTGCTGCTATGTGTTGCCGTTGCCGCTGAACTAACATGTTGTTAGCTTGCTCACTTTCACCCTTCAAAAATTCAATGGTGGTTAAGTTGATTTGGTTGTCTGCTTCTGCCTTGGTGAGCTTTTCACTTAATGTGGTTTTCTCTGCTTTGACGGTATGAAGCTGCAGCTTCAGCACCGCGATGGTCGTCACCAACACCGCAAGACCAATCCACTTAATCCATTTCCATGCAGCGATCACGTTCTAATCCTCTTCGAGTGACGAGTCCTTTAAGTACAACGCCCTGACTCTTTACCCACTCCGTAATGTGACCGCAGGCTTTGGGATAATTGCCATGTTTGATTGCTGCGTAAATCCGAGTGTCAGAGCCGTCCTTATTTTTGCGAAACTTGGTACACCCGAAGTTGAAAACAAAGCTGGTAAATGCGTCAAATTGACCCGTGCTCATTTGCGCTCCTGAAATCCTTTCTGCATTGGTCACACATCGTTCGGCCGATTGAATATTTTTCACCCAGTCGATCGCGACTTGCTCCAATGTGATTGGCGTATCTGGCACACCATGAGTATTCCCAATCCCATTCGTAGGAATACCTCCCGGGCAAACGTAAGGGTTCTGCCGGCATCCCTCGGCA
>NZ_JADDYG010000298.1:29111-35159 GCF_015163535.1 Vibrio sp. OPT46
TCACCAATCAACTTCAGTCCTTTAGGGGTGATGCGCAGCGCTCCTAAGTCTCGTTCCGATACCACAACTTGCCCAATGGGCTGCGTCAATTCAGGTCCATAAACAGCCGTACCACCTGTTACCAAGCCGATCACAGCGACTACAGAACAAATGATCCGCTTAGTCAGTTTCACTCAGTGCTACTCCTTTTTCGCTAGCAATACGTTGCATTGCTCGCTTGTGCCAATAGTTCAATCCCAGTGCTGCAAGGCCAATCACTAGTGATAAAATGAAATACCACTGCTCAAATGTCAGCTTGCTGAAAGTCATTCCTGCCAATGACACAAGGTAAGCAACTCCACTGGTTAATTTGTCGAACCAATCTTTCATATCGTTACTCCAACTTAGCCTGGCAAGGGGCGCAAAACTGGCATCCCGCTATCGCTATCTGACGCCCTTCAGGGATAGGGTCACCACATTCAAGGCATTCTTTTGCACTCTCTTGTTCGCTTGTCTGCATAGACTGTTTAAGCTGGTTTGCGATTGCCATTTCAGTAAACTTGGTTTCGTTACTACTAGCATGGTCGATAAAGTCAGGCATTCGTTCTCTCTCTGATAGGCTTAAAGCAAACCGCGGGTATCATCATTACTTAGGTATGAGATGCCATTAATGCGAACAAAGTGAGGGCTCGTCACAAAGCCTTTAAGCTTGCGCTTGGTTTTATCACTGCTGTTTGGATCAACACTAAGTAAATCTGAGATTTGAAGCTTCACACCAAACAGCTCTACTTTGTCTTCATCATCGCCAGTATTTGCATAGAACATACAGTCGTGTGGCTTAATACCGCGCCAACTGCCAGCTTCGCGAGCTTTTTGTTGAAGCTTACGGAAGTTGTTCAAGTCCAGCTCATACTCAACATCACAACTCACAGCTCCATGAGTAAATCCAGTGGGAATGCCGCGCTCTTTATCAACAGCAGACTCATCATTGATGGTTGCTGTAGCCGACTCCACATGAACCAAAATCCCCAGCATGTTTATGTCGAAGCTTCGCCCTGTATAACGAGAATTCATTGTTTACTCCCCTAGTCGTTGATTGAGCATGATGCCGATGGTGATTTTCACTGGGCACTCGTAAGGTGTAACTGCGAGTAGAATTTCAACTTCTTCACTATTAACCCATGTAATGGTGATGTCATCGTCTTGAGGTGGTTTGATTTCACCAGGGAACTCGTAATCACCAATTTTTTTCACTACCGCCATTTCACGGAGGTCTTGAGTAAAATACAGCTTTGCGCTGGCTTCACTGCCTGGTGTGGAATTGAATTCTCGATCAGCAATTCGTGCAATTGCTCGTACCCGCACTTTACGTGCTGCTTTCATGGCGACACGAATGTGACGAATATCTTGATAATCACCACCAGGGACATCTAGCGTACGTCCAGTTGTCCAATATTGCCCCGGATAGTCCGGATACCACATCGGCACAGCGATTCGAGCAGCTTCTAGTGCTTTAAGTGTTGCTAGCTCTAATGGCTTTCCATCCTTATCTTTTGCTAATGCCATACTGCCGAGAATGCTGCCTGTTTTTACTCGTGCCGGTGAGTCAGCAATAGATACTTCTTGATTGGCCAACCGACCTGCATAAATGCCAACTGTAGAGTTTCCTTCGTGTACTTGTGGCACTACGGTGATGTATTCACTTGCAATGTTCTTTGGCACATTCACCGTTTGCGCTAACCACTCGGCCCATGTTTCACCGTCCTCGGAATCATTAATTCCTGGTAAGGAACAGATCATGAAAACTTCTCGTCCAAGCTTGGCTTTAAGTTCATGGCGAAATGCGACTGCATCTTCAAGAGTGGACGCTCCAGTATTTGGCTTATCCAACACAACAGCTTCAAAGCTTGATGTCTCATTGGCTTTAAAAACCGCAGCCTGCCAACTATCTGATGGGTTTAAAACGATCACACCGGCAGTCCAGTTCTGTTTCCCATTTAACTGAGCAGCTTTTAGCGTGAGCATGTGTACAGGGTCGATGTTATCGAACGCGCTGTCTGAAAAATCCGTGGTGTTATCCACCATAATTAGGTTGCGCTCTGTTCCTGCAACTGTGCCGTACACAACAAACAGAAAGTGAAATTCAACGCCCGGGATCGGTCCGCGCATCATGTTCAGAATGTTAATAATGACGGTAGGCCATGCCATGTTTAGTTGCTCCTATTTCGATTCATTTCCCGCTTGATAATCATTGCTGCCCGTTTCGGACTAATGCCTATCAATCGGCGTTCTGGGCGATCTACTTCCCACTTACGTAATGGCGTTTTATTTTCCAGATCACTAATCAGTTTTGCGGCTTCAGCGACGGTCATATTCTGAGTAATGAATTTGAGCGTTGGCTTTTTGCCTCTCTTCTGCCTGCCTTGGGGCGGAAGTCTGTAACCTAAATCGCGTAACTCTTTTGCTTGCTCTCTCGTTGCCGGGTCGGTTTTCTTTGGTTCTTTCGCTTTCTTGGCTTGCTTGAATCGCTGCTGCAATCCGCTTTCCTCTGCTTCACCGGTATGGTGAGCCAGTGCAACGGTTCCTCGTCTTGATGGCCAACCAACAACCAAAACCCGGTTATTGTCTTTTTGAAAATGCTTTAGCTTCTTAGTGAAACCTCTAAGCATTTTTCGCCTGCCGTTTTTGCGCTTTGACCACGCTTTACCGTCTGGGTCACGATGTGCTCGAATGTTTTTTTTGGTCGTTTTGGTGATGTATTTACCAAGCTCTTTCAGCACTCGGGCTCTGGCTTTTTTCTCAAGCTTTAGCAGCTCGAATTGCTCTTTAACTCGCAAATAACTGCGCTTATCGGCCCGTATCTCATACATTGCGGAGAACTACATGTGATAGCCTTTCCGCCTGCCAAATCTCGTACTCTTCAATCTTCCAGCGTTGACCATTCCAATAGATTGGCCCGTCGGGGTCTGCAGCCACTTTGACGGGTTCTTCAAACATGACTGAGACCAACACTTCGGCGTTTTTCTCATCTTCCAGTACTACGTCTACGTATGGGTCGTCTAAGTCTTCGATGCGGAAACGGTCAGAATCGTTGTCCATCAACCACGCCCCAACATTAGCGAACAGCACCGCTGGGTCGTATTCTTTGAAAGGGAATTTGTCGAAGTAGAAGTCAGCAACATAACGCTGATACAGCAGGTCAAAACCATGACCCATGTGCTTGGTTTCTAGTTTCAACTCAACCTTGCCCATTTCACATTCCATGCGCTTGGCTATCTTGTCGCCCACAACGCTGATTAAAAATGCGTTTAGGTCACGCAGCTTGTAACCTGCTTGGTATTGCGTTCTCATAGCAAATCCACCGATGAACGGTTCAGCCCTTTCATATTTCGAATAATGCGCTGGCTTTCTGAAAGTAATTCAGTGCGCACCTCTACGCTTCTGTCTGCGATGTGATCGCCCTTGTCCTTGGTATGAACAGTTGCAATGTCCGGCAGCAAATCAGCTTTGGCTCTCGCAAATACTGCTGATTCGTATTGATATACAACACGGTTTTTATCATTCATTTTCGGAAATGTAGGAACATTGCCAGCAGTTGCATGCCCCTCTTCCCGATACTTAGCTTTTAAGTCTTCGAGTTGCTGATTAACTTCCGAAACCGCATTAACTAGAGCGATAGCAATACGTTCTGAATCTTGAGCAGCAGGAATACCGCGACGCTTTTCAAAATCACCGGCATTGATGTTCGGCCAAAAACCGTCATTAGTGATTTCTGTCGCTTGATAATCCGAACCGGAAGATCCCGTAAACATCGTTATTCCTCTTTTAATAAGTGAGCCTCTAGCCACTGGGTCGACGGTATTGAGTTAGCCTATTGGCACTCTTACCTCACCAGCCGAGGCTCGGCGGCGTAGGAGCTGTTATAAATTTTTGTTGTCTTTAATCGCTCGAATACGTTGTTCTACCTGACCAATTTTGGTTTTCACCCCAATTTTGGCGTACTTCTCATGAGCACACTGCAGTAGCAACAAGGCCTTTTCCAAGGTATCTAAACAACCGATAGATGTCGGTTGCGGTTGTCCTTCTTCATTTCGAAGTAAGTGCAACCCAGCAAATCGATACCACTTGGCATGCACTTCTTCGTGTAGTCGCCATTCGCTCTCAACCTTTTCAAAAACCGCGCTGAAATAAGGCTCGATAGAATGTCCTCTGCCAGACTCTTTTTCCGCCCAAGCTAAAACTTCATCGGCGCACACGGTTGGCCAGTCACGTCGGAAGTTATCTGGTGTAGGTAAATCAAGCGCTATGGCTTTCAAGCACCAATCAATCGCGGTTTCCATGTCGTTGACATCGAACAACCAGATAACCATATTGGTGAAAATTGGGTTCTCGAATACTTCGCCTTTTGCTAGGTAAGCTTCCACGTACGGTTTGTACTTGGGCACCAAAACATCACGCTTATGTTTCACCTTGTCTTCGATAGCATTGAGCTGTTTTAGATATTTGCGGTCTTCTTCAAAATCGATCAGCTTGATGTGCAGGCTTTCGGTATTTGCACTAACACTCAACTTCGATGCAGAATGACTGACTTGATTTTCTAGAAGCTGACGACGCTGCCTTGCTAAAGGACTAGCCATTCATCACCTCTGCAGTGGCTGATTCGACGACTGAAACAGATTCGATAGCCGCGAACTTTTTAAGATTTCCCACAGCGTAACCTTCCATACGGATATGGTTTTGCTTGAAACGAAGCTCATCTTCATCGTTTTTCTGCTTACGCCACTGAGTGCCTTCTTGCGTCAGAATCTGTAGGTTCTTGGTATTGGTAACCCAAAGTTGATCAGCTGGGAAAAATGGTGGTGTGTAAGCCTTTTTGCCAGCAATTGTCTTGGCTAGGCTTTGGGCCGCTTTATGCTCTGTTGGACTATCGGCAGCCTCAAGTAAGCGGTGCTGCTCAGCCGCGACTAGATTCGACCCAACTAAAACAACGAGATCTGGGTCTTGACGATGTTCGGGAGCAATCGTCGTGTTGATTAGATCTTGCGTAAGTGAATCAAGATTCTTGTATGAATCAGTCGCAGTGCCTGTTGGGTCAAGCTTTGCTGATGCGAGTACCTGGCTAGATCTCTTCTCTTTAACAATCGTGAGCCAGCCTTTATTTACATCCTGGCCTAATGGATTTTTAATCGGGTCCGTATTAGTTGCGATAGACGTACCGTTAAAACCGACACGCAACATATCCAATGCAAAACGACGAGAAATCGCGCTTTTCATCATGCTCAACCAGTGACCTTTAGAGCCAGAGTTTGCCCATTGCGTCATAGTTTCCCAAAGGATGTGTGCTCCTGAATCTGTCTTTGTAAGCTCGTAGGTATTACCACTTTGGCCCACTTCCACGCTAAAACGTCCCGAACCAGATCGACCGGTCGAAAGGCCATCATCACCAACATCAACAACCTGACCTTTGATTTGCTGAACTGGCAGCAATGAAACCATACCTAGGAAAGCATCCGATTCCATAATTGCTTGACGTAGCTTAGTTTCCATTGGGGGCGTCAAGTTAAACGACTGTGTACCTTGCGGAGCATTTGCGGCGGATAACGTCGCTGTACAAAACTCTTGTAAATAACTGGTAGATAGTGCGTTCAGCATTAAAACATCTCCTTAGATGAGAAAGATTCACTAGCACCTGATGGATCTGGTTCCTGGTCAGGGACTTCTTGTGATAGTTCAGCAAACTTAGTTTCTAGTCCGTTCACTTTCTCAAACAACGGATTTAGCTTTTCTTCCAGCGCAGCGGAAAGCTGCTCGACCGTCGCATCTTTGCTTGCTACTTCTGGTGTTTCTGGTTGTTCAGGTGTGTTTTGCAAATTGAACTCTTCTTTTAGTTCTTGCTTAAACTCACCTTTGAAAGCAGAAAACTGCTCTTTTAGTGCGACTTTTAATTGTTCTTCGGTCACGTTGGTGCCCTCTGCTGTTGATAGCGTTTCTGGCTCTTCATCGTCAGAAGAGAAAAATTCATTGAATGCCGCAAAAAAGCGGTCTTTGCGAGTAAAGCAATCTGAAAAG
>NZ_JADDYG010000298.1:35214-38097 GCF_015163535.1 Vibrio sp. OPT46
TCCACCTCTTCTAAATGGCTTGCTTTGATCTCGGTGGTTTCCCCATGAACACGAGAGAATTGAAGGAGCGATGTTCCTGTGGAGGCTGGGGAGTCAGTCGCAGCTAGGCCCATTAGATAGCAACGCCCTTCCCCCTTGTAGTCGGGATTTGGCTCAATAGATGTGAAAAGTTTTTGTTTTTTACGGTTGGCTTCAAGCAGATAGTCATTCGGCTCTAGCTTGGCGAACAGACGTAATTTTCCGCCTTGTTCCTCCGCTTTTACTTCAACCACTCGGCCCCAGTTTTCACCGTAACCGTAAAATCGACGATGCTCAGGCCAAATTAGTGCGGTGTACTCATCCATCGAATAACTAGCGGCCATTTGCTCAATCCAATCACGGGTTATTTTACGCCCGTCGACGGTCGGTCCTTCTGTCGCGATGATTTTCCACTCACTAATCTTTGGCATTTTTGTACTCAAACTTGTCAATCACATACGGTTCGAGCAAACAATACGCCTTTGAATGTGTCGTTTCAGCTACTTCAATTCCTTGTAATTCGGATACATTTACTATCCGAATTCATCCGAACTTTGCTTAGTCATCTGCAAGTTTTCGGCGCGTATGATGCGCTTATGGCATATTCTCCCGAAATACGACAAGCCGCCCGAGCACTCTATTTGAAAGCTTGGACGCCACGTGAAATCGCTACCGAACTGAACCTGAATAATGAGCGCATCATTTATTACTGGGCAGATAAATTCGGTTGGCGCGATATGTTGCGTGAACAAACCATTGATGAAGCGATAGCAAATCGAATTCAAACACTGCTTGAACTTGTTGACCCCAGTAAAAACCAACTAGACATGCTCGATCGGCTTATCAAGCATCACGCTGCATTAAAGAAACAAAGGGCACAAGAAAAGCAGCAAGGTGAGCAACCTTTAAATACAGGGAATAAAAAGCACGACGGTACGAATAGCCGTAACAGCCAGAAATCTAGCAGTAATTCAAAATCTACCAAGAAACGTAAAAGTAAAAAGAATGACATCAGCGAACTGAGTGAAGATGACTTTGTCACATGGCATGACTCCCTGTTTGCCTATCAGCATGTAATGCGCAACAACATAAAACAGCGTATTCGAAACATTCTTAAGTCCCGCCAGATTGGCGCAACTTACTACTTCAGTGGTGAAGCGTTAGAAGATGCGATTCTGACCGGCGATAACCAGATCTTTTTGTCAGCATCACGAGCTCAAGCGGAAGTTTTCCGCAGCTACATCATTGCTATTGCAAAAGAGTTCTTAGACATAGAGCTAACTGGAAACCCGATCATTCTCTCCAATGGTGCTGAACTTCGTTTTTTATCTACCAATAGCAAAACCGCGCAAAGTTACCACGGCCATGTTTATGTAGATGAGTATTTCTGGATACCGAAGTTTGACGAACTAAACAAACTCGCTTCGGCAATGGCTACCCATAAAAAATGGCGTAAAACCTACTTTTCGACACCATCATCGAAAATGCACCAGGCATATCCGTTTTGGACGGGCGACCAATGGCGAAAAGGCAGAGACTCACGCGCCAAAATTGAGTTTCCAACGTTCGATGAATATCGCGATGGGGGTGTACTTTGCCCTGATAAGCAGTGGCGATACGTCGTCACGATTGAAGACGCTGCTGCAGGCGGCTGTGAACTATTTGATATTGAAGAACTGAAGGACGAATACAGTAAAGACGATTTCGATAACCTGTTTATGTGTATCTTCGTCGACGGCTCTTTGTCTGTATTCAAATTCTCTGACCTCGAAAAAGGCATGGTTGACTCTGCCCACTGGCAGGACTTCAAGCCGAAAACAAAATCACCGTTTGCCGGGCGTGAAGTATGGTTGGGTTATGACCCTAGCCGAACGCGAGACAATGCTTGTTTGGTAGTAATAGCTCCACCGGCAGTTGCAGGTGAAAAGTTTCGTGTCTTAGAGAAGCACTACTGGAAAGGGCTTAACTTCCAGTACCACGTGAGTGAAATTGAAAAGGTATTTCAACGCTACAAAGTCACTTACATAGGCGTTGATACTACAGGCATTGGTGGCGGTGTTTGGGACTTAATTAAGAAAAAGCACCCTCGTGAGGCCCACGCCATACATTACAGCAACGAAAACAAGAATCGCTTAGTAATGAAGATGATCGATATCGTAGAAGCAAAACGACTGCAGTTTGATGCCGAACACAAAGACATTGCTATGGCATTTATGGCGATTAAACGAGTGCCGACCAATAGCGGTAACGCTATGACCTTTAAAGCAGAGCGAAGTGAAACAACAGGCCACGCTGATGCGTTTTGGGCCATTTCACACGCCATTATCAATGAGCCGCTAGACCACAACACACCAACGAAATCAACCTGGGCGACTGCAGCATGAACAATCAAAAAGACAAACTAGTACAACAGGAGCAACATGTGGAATCGGTTTATCACCTTGACTCCACACCTGAGGCAATTGACTCAACGAGTTGGATGACTTCATATTCTGAGCTTTTCTATAACGACACTGATGGTTACTGGGAACCTCCAATCTCACGCCAGGGCTTAGCAGAAACTTCACGTGCAAACGCCTATCACGGGTCTTTACTTAAAGCTCGAGCAAATTATGTTGCTGCCCGTTTTATTTCAGGTGGCGGTTCAAGACGTCGGCAGATTCAATCTTTTTGTAATAACTACTTCACGTTTGGTGATGCCGCATTTTTAAAAATCCGCGACCACTTCAAGCGTGTTGTGCGCTTGTTTCCTCTACCGACCATGTATCTACGTAGACGTAAAAATGGGGACTTCGTTTTGCTAGAGCGAGACAACAAGCAACGAGTATACAAAGAGAATGACATCATTTTTTTGCCTCAAGAAGA
>NZ_JADDYG010000298.1:38162-42633 GCF_015163535.1 Vibrio sp. OPT46
TCTGCAGCAACAAGTTTATGGATTACCTGACTATCTAGGTAGTTTACAAAGTAGCTTACTAAACCGTGATGCAACGCTATTTCGTCGTCGCTATTACAAGAACGGTGCACACATGGGATTCATTTTTTACGCCACGGATCCAAACCTTAGTGATGACGACGAACAAATGCTGAAGGAAAAAATCGCGAGCTCCAAAGGGGTGGGTAACTTTAGAAGTATGTTTGTTAATATTCCAGGCGGTGCAGAAAAAGGGATTCAGCTAATCCCGGTGGGCGATATCGCGACAAAAGATGAATTTGAGCGAATCAAAAACATCACTGCGCAAGATATTCTCGTAGGCCATCGCTTCCCTATAGGAAAAGCAGGAATAATTCCCCAGGGAACGACTAATCTGGGTGACCCCGTCAAAATTGGCAGTGAGTATGCCAAAGACGAAATCATACCTGTATGCGAATTAATTATGGATGAAGTTAACAACGATCCAGAGATAAGAAATATCAAAAATCTACATTTAAAATTTGATACTACGTTTGGAGAATGCTCATAAACCTGTACAAAAACACAGCCCTTTGACGTATCATTATTTGGTCAGTCAATAAGTTAGGTGCTTGTATGAGAGTATTGTGTCCGGAGTGTGGTTGTAAAAGCCGAATTCAAAAATCCAATCGACTATCCAATAGTCATGCCGATTTATATTGCAGTTGTAGTGACCCAGAATGCGGGCATAGTTTTGTGATGAACTTGTCTTATAGTCACACTTTAAGCCCATCGGCAAAAACAACTAGTCAAATAGCTTTTGATTTATGTAAGGCGTTGCCGCCAGAGGCACGACAACAGCTCAAACATCAACTCTCGATACTATAGTGAATCTTGTATAAACGCCGTGCTATCTACTTCAGAAGCCATCTCGACAATGCTCAAGATGGCTTTTTGTTTTTCGGAGTCCAACTGCCCTTTTGTATCAGCCAGTATTAAGCCAGCAATATATGCACCTGCCGCTCTAGTCCTCTCTGTTGCCTCACTATTAGCCACACCATCAATGACGATTTCTAAAGCAGACAACAAGATATCGTTTTGATTTTTATTCGACATATCAACACCCTTACCAATCATTAGTGAAATATACTGTATATCCATACAGTTTTCCACAGTGGTTTTTAGATACCAGTCACTAGTTTGTTATGACGACACATAAAGTAGCTAAAACGTATCTCTGCTGGAGAATGTTAGTTGATTAGCAGTGAGGAGATTTCATTTTGTAATTACTCATTTGAAGCATTTCAATTTTAAAGCAGTATTGCTGCATGACCTTCAGTTTGAAGGTTACTTTTCAATCAAACAAGAAAGCTGAACACTGATTAATATCACTAATTAAACATCTGCTAATTGAAGAGAATTATTAAAGGTTGCAATATCAGTATTGAAAATTATGTTTTAATACAAGCAACAATCTGACTTTTATGAGAACTATAACAACAGAAATTCTATTATCATTATTACTTGGAGCTGTGCCGATAATATTGCTCAGCAATCAACCTGATTTTTCAGCGGCAAAAAGCTTATCGTCTTTGAACCCTGGTGACATTGTACTCAACTACTTCTTATACTTATTATGTATTCATTTAGTTATTTGGTTTTTAAATAGTCAAGTTTTAAAAACAAACCAGTCTATTTCAGCAACGCTACAAAGGGCACACGAGTTCACTCACAAGCTCGGGTTTGCCATTCATGGTGTTTATCGTGTTATAGCAGGTGCTGTTCCAGCGGCAATTTGGTTTGAAATTGATAAGCATGGATTTGTTCAAGGTTGGCAAGCGATAACTATTTTCAGTGTGGTTTTATCAATATCTAGCTTTATCGCTAGTGTAGCTTTAGCCAAAGCTACTAACTATACAGCACCAAGAGCACTTCTTTTCGGTAAATAACATCAAAATTATAGTAGGCATAAATATCAAGTTGCTTACATTGCAAACAAATGTAACTTTTAGAGAGACTATTAATGAACAAATCAATCATTCTGGCCAGTGTTTTCATTGCATTAACTGGCTGTGCTTCACAACCTAATAATGAAAAATTCAATGTACATACAGCAGACTTTACAAAATCTAGTGACTTAAACCTATGTGCTGTCTATGGGGCCAGAGCGAATCGCTCTATTGAAGCTAAGAACGAACTAGTTAAGAGAGGTGTTTTCTCTGATGCTGAGTGGGAAAGCATTGCAGATAACAAAGTATCTGTCGGAATGACAGAGTGTGCTGTTAAAGCGGCCTACTCTGTTAATTTTATAAAACAGAAAACCACAAAATTCAAAAATGGTGATAAGGGTATGACTTTCTTTTATGATTGTAAGTCAAGCAATGCTACGTATTGTCCATTCACAAAAGTAGACTTTGTAAATGGAAAAGTCTCTGCAGTGTCTAAAGTTCAAAAAATATAACACCAAAAGCTAAAAAATCTTGATCTAATTTAAGTGTACCAAACCAGTAGGATGAGAATCACTAGCTTGGTACATTTATTACCAGAATCTGAGTAATGACTACAATCTCATCAATCAAATGGATCTGTCAGATTAGAAGAAAATACGAGTCCATTAAGCTGATTTTGTTCACACATAGCCTTGAACCTCTCTGTACAGTATAAGTTGCTGGCCCCTTCTAATCTTGATTTAAAGATCACTTTATCTTTCACATCATCATCAATGAATGCAAGAACCTCTAACCCATCAGGGCTTCCATATGAGATCTTCTCTACACACTTTTGTCTATCTTCTTTTCCAAAAGTCAGCGATGTATATAAATACCATTGTTCACTTTGATAATTGACAGGTAAAAAATCCCCGCTTTCAGATAAGAAACTATTTAAAGCTTCATATGCTCTCGGCGATAAAACAAGATATGTTCGTAACCATAAGCTAATATCAGGCAATACGGAGTTATCGGTTAATACATCTTCAAACTCGACCTCCGCAGACTTCCAAATATCTTTCAGAGATTTATTTTCAACAGCCTGCAATAAGATTCTCTCAAAATAGTCGAAATCCCCCAACTGGGTAGCGATTTCATCTGGGCCAGAACATACCGACTGAAACTTAGTTAAATCATCTGTAATTTTATAAACCGTCATCATCCTTTCCAAACTTCATTCTTAGCTTCCAAGACCTCTTTAGGGTAGGTGCCACTCTTTAACTCCATTTTGACCCGAAGTAAGTTAGCCTCAAAGTGCTGTTTACTCGGAATACCCTTCGAAAATTTGGAACTAATCCAAGTTTCATAATTAAATGTATGGATCGAACGGTGAGCCGGAGACTTAGGTGCTTCCCAGTTAAAGTCCGTATGCTTCGCATAATTTGTTAACCAAACACCATTTACGGGCGCATTTATGCCAATTTTATGCATGTGCAAATTTAACCTTGCGGCTCTCATTTCTGCTTTTCTAAACCTTCCCGAGCCAGGAATGATATGGTGAGGCTCATGGTTTTTAGTCGGTTTAGGCTCTCCTGCAGCGGTTAGATTATTAGCTAGTTTCGTCGTCGGATGATGCTTTTCAACGAACAACTCTTTCGCATTTTTTTTTAAGTTTTCTGCAGAGTACGATTGTAACTTAGCTTGCATATCTTCAACTCGAGCATGAGCAATGAGTTCAATCCTCATTTTTTTCAAAAACCTCAAGTCTTGTGCTTCAAACTGCAGTCGTTTTGCTCTTTGCTGTTCAGTTTCACCCGCAGGTGGAGCCACACGATACTTGCTATAGAAATCGTCGACTAACGCATCAAAACGATCTAAGGCCAACTCAGCTGCAGTTGGATTACTAGGACGATTCGTTTTTCGTCCAACTATACTCAAATTATGCTTCATACTCGTATCCCTCGAACAAACAAAGCCGTTGGATAACATTCACATAACTGACGAGCAAATAATCAATAGCCTTTATGTGGCCTACAGCTCAGATTTTTATGCAAGCAATAGCATTTTAAATCAACTTTAAGAAATAGCGGTTCACTACTCTAACCTTTAAGTTCTTATGACGACACAAACCGGACTAACTCAATATTGGAAAAAGCCGCCCCTCAAGATAATCTGCCGTAATGCTATACCAATAAGAAAGCTCACTTTCATCAACTTCCATGTGTGGTATAGATTCATGTAATAGTGATTGCCAATAGGACTGATTCTCCTTAAATCGCTGATATTCAGATTGATAGAAGTGGCTCGCGTCTTGTTTTATATCGCTCAGGTCCAAATCTCTGCAATTCAATGACCACCCTCTTGCACCAGCAGCCCAAACCATAAACTTGTCTACTTTATCTTTAGCCAGTTCTCCTTCAAACGTAATGCAGAAGCGATTGTTCGTATTCACGTGCACTCCCCTGCTATGCAAGTTCTGCCTCAGCTTTTCGGCCTGCTTTTCCAAACGGATGATTCTCTGATAAAGCTTGTTCTGATATTCCTCAGGTTTCTGCTGCTTTTTGGCG
>NZ_JADDYG010000298.1:42689-55479 GCF_015163535.1 Vibrio sp. OPT46
ATCGCTTTGGCCTTAATGGTTTGCTCTTTGGCATTTCGTAGCTTGCGAATTTGCCGCTTAATTGGCTTTTTCCATTGCTCAAGTTTGTAGCCCAACTCCTTAATTATTGCGGTCATATTGCCAGCTTCAAACGAAGCAAGAGTTTCCCAGGCAGGAGCTCTTGAGCACTTCGCGATATTGTATCGATTTCCCTTGATTAGCCCTTGGTCAGCATTTTCACCTTTAGCGGCATAACCGACTGCTTTGATAATGTAAGAACCGGCGGCTTTTGGCTTTTTGATTCGCTCTAATTTCGCAAACCCGTGCCCCCATATCTTTTCAAGTCGCTTAGCCCAAGGACTAAAGAGATGCTCTGGTACTGTCCAACGTAGCAAAATATGAACGTGTGGATTAGGCTCTCCATCTTCATTAGCTGGACACTCGGCTACCCATATGTAATGGAAATCAGCAGGCAAGTTAGTTGGGCCAACATCGCTGGGGTGAACATGTTTAGCAACTTTCTCCTGGGATAAATCACAGTACTTTCGTCCACTATCTTTATCAACTTGGATGGTATGATCCGCAACCCAGCCACGTTGATACATTTTCTTTGCGCCATCAAGAAAACGAGAGACTTCTTTACCTATCGTTGTCTCTAAGGTTTTTTCCATCGAGAACTCTTGCTTGGGCTTTTGTTTAAGATCGCAATACGGCCCGGCTATGACACTGCCCTGGTTCATAGCTTTAACACGCTTACTATCTGAGGTTGGAAACAGCCAGTATTCTCCACCAATATCCGTGATTGGTTGGTCAACTTTCTTTTCGCCGCGCTTGGGATGTATTGTCACCATGTTGCGCTTATAGATTATTGGGTGATGCGATCCCATACTGACACACTCACTTCCATCCAACATTCCGCCGAATATGGCCATCCGTTGTGCCTTGGTGAAAGTCAGCGTCAGAAAAGTAGAGAAACCACCATGGCAAGCTGCAGTGTAAGCCCCTGCCTCAAAGATTTTAGAAACAGAACGGGACGTCAGCTTTTCCGAAAACCTCTCACCACTGTTTTCCGCAGGCGCAGCACTAGATGGCGTTTCGGTTACCGCCTGAAACTTATAAGTTTCATTCCAAGACCGGTGCATTAGCTGCATTGAAATAGGAATCTTTTTAGGTTCGCCTTGTCCTCGTTTTCCATTCTGATTGAGAATGGCAGGTTTGGAGCGCTCGTTCGTTTCATACAAAGCATCATGGCTGAAGTTGGCGTCGGCATTACTGATGATACTTTTAGGGCGTAGAGACTTGCTCAGACTCATCAATTGCTTAATTTGCTTGTCTTTTCTGTGGCGAAATTTCTCTGTCGGACTTTTGCGCCCTTTGACTAGCCTATACTCTTCGGCGATTCTCGCCGCCGCTTCGCGGTCATGTTCCGAGAGGTAATTTACAGATTTATAGAAGTCAGTTCGCTCTTGAAGATCTCGCTCACGCTTAGACTTTCGATTGGGAACGCGGTCATATATCGCTATTTTTTTGACCATTCCGCTATCCAGAAGCGCTTGTTCTTGGTCTGAGTAAATTTTGGAACCTAAAAAACCAGCATTATAGCTGGCGTCATTATTTTTGATTCGGTCCAGGGGCATCACTGCCCCGCCGATATAGAGAAGGTCAGACTGGTTCATACTCTATCCCTAATTTTTCTTTCGAAAACTTAACGAATAGTCTCTGTGTATCAGGAGACTTCAGAAAACCTTCGACCTCTTCGAGTCGAATAGTCATGGTTATGCCCCATCCTTCCGGCCCAGCAAAATATGCAATAGCACACTTTTCATATGTCTTTGTTCGTCCTTCCAAAATTTGAATGACATCATCACCGACACTAACTGAAGTGATCCTTTTATTTTTCATACCGCCTCCAGTTCTTGGGTCGTTACCAACATAAAGCCGCCTTTACCATTGCCTTTGCTCAAAACGCCTTTGGTTAAATGAGTGCAACTGAGGGATACACACGCTTGTTCGATCGCTTGGTCTAGCGAGTCGAAGTCGCCAACCATTAAATTGGCAACTTCTTGAGTGTCTTCATGGCGGATAACACCGCCAGCTGGACAAAGCATTATTGCGGCATATTGCATAAATCAGGCTCCAGTTCTTTCTCATCGCGACGAACGGCAATGCGTTCGATCAAGTAATCTTCAATGTTCAGTAGTTCTTCAAGCGCACGCTCTTTATCAATTAACACAACGTTGTGAGCATGATTCGTTGTGTTTTCATCAAACACAATCACGTTGAGAAGGCTCATTTTTGATGAGTACTCGATACGAATACTGATGACATCTGAGCTATCCAACGCCAAAGCGAACAGACTATTAATAGTTGTTTGGATCGCGAGTTTGTTTGCGACTTCATTTAGATTCATCTTTTATGCTCCTACGCTAAGACGAAAAAAAGCCCCCTGTTACAGGGACAAAGGCTTGGAGAATTAATGCGTACCACTGAATTGGTAATGCTTGAGGCGTCGAACGTCACCAAGATTGCGATCGAACAACGTTGCGATTTCTTTAATCTGTTGCATGCCGTTACGGATTTTTTGAAGCTCCAAATCATTAAAGCTTTCAAACTCTCGCACATGCTCCGAGGCTTTCAGATCACTGGCGACTAAAACCATACCGCGAAAGCGTGGTGGCATCGCGTTCCACAACTGCTTCAACTTGCCGCGTGTAGCGGAACCATTGAACAAAGCTTTACAAGCGGCAATGCTCTCGTTGGCGTTGGGTATTTGCTTTTGTTGTTCCTGTTGAATAGCGAACTGACTCATTGGCTCTCCTTAGGCTAAGCCCGGAAGTGGCGCACCGTTGGCGAGGAAATCTGTGCCCATTTGCATGAGTGGCTGAAAGCCGGTGGTGCGATTTTCTAAATCGTTGACGAACAAAACTAAGTTGCCGATGGCCGCTTGAACCTTGGCAATGGTTTTGCGTTTTTGACTGCGAGGTAAACGGTCTGCACTGCACATGTGCATTGCATCGCTAGACAGCTCACCTGAATATTGGTTGTTAAGTAGCGTGCGCTCTAAAAGGTTCTTCTCTTTCCCGTCTTGAGGTAACTGAACCGTAACCACACCTAGGTCAGCAAAGAGTGTATTCACAATGGTGTAATCGCCGGATTCTTTGCTCAGCAATGCCAAATCCACGGGGTCCAGCTTGTGCGGCTGTTCTGGGTTGAGCTTGTTACGCAACATTCTCCCAGTCAGGCCAATGCGTGGTGCCAGCTTTTCCATATTATGATTGATCGCGAAGTCGCAGCATGCAGCGTTAAAAGATTGCTGTTTGCGTTCGCGGAATCCGCACATAGCGATATTTGCGTCCATGATCCACACTCTTACATGAAAGGCGGTACGAGAATGACAGCCAACGCGAACACATTTAGCCACATCGAGCAGTGCGTTCTAGTTGGAATAAGAGAGGAAAAGCCCATTATTTACCCAAGTGCAGCAATGGCTTCACGTGCCGCCATTTCGTGCATAGCAACCATGTTAATCAATGGCTTATCGCGGCGTTTATCTTTAGGCTTGATGATGACGCGACCTTCTGTTACGTATTGTTTGATGGTGCCCATCGGCAAACCAGTAAGGCGAGAGTATTCTTCGTAAGTCACATACGGACTTAGTGGAGGTATCTTGTACGTTAACATGGTGATATCCTTGTATTTATATCTATCTTCTTCGGTTGTCTCTTGCTTTGGTCGGCGTGACATCCGAAAACAAGTTTAGTATTGATCCGATTTTTCGTACGGTCAACGCATTTTCGTACAAAATTGAAATCAATCACATAATGGTGAACGATTATGAGTGCAGAATTAGCTATTTTTGATTACATCAAAGGCGAGGCATTCACTGATAAACTAAAAGAAATCAATGGCGTAAATTCTCTTGGAGAACTGGCGCAGATATATGGTGTACCTAAAACCACTTTTAGTACTTGGAACTCACACAACAGAAACTCACACGAACTGGTTGTAAGAACTCATTTACGTACGGGCATCCCGGTTAAAGAGCTGATTCTTCCCAACGACTATCCTGAGACCGAACTACACCACTCTTTTTGGGGCAATCAAAAAGCACCTGAAGCTGAGGTGACTTCATCTAGTCCAGAGTTACAGAACCTTCAGTTAGCCATCGTCGCGATTAATAGTTTCTGCCTCACGAACGGTCAACTTGTGCCAACTGGAGAAATCCCATATGCACAACGTATGTTTAACTCTTGGGATTTAGAAGCCAGCAACATCATTGAAATCGAGACGAACGACGGCCGCTTTCTGGTAGATAAAAAGCAGAACGATGCAGTGAGTGGCGAGTATTTGATTGATATGAATGGGCGCCTGTCCATCAACCATATTCAACGATTGCCAAACAAACTAGCAGTCGTGTTTGGCAACGCGACGGTTGAAGTATCTGAGGAAGATATCAAAGTAATTGGCCGCGTGGCGGTGACATTAAGAAAAGAATAATTATTAACTGGTTGTCTAGGAGTAAAACTTATGGATGAAGGAATCTTAATAATCCTCTCTCTTGTCATTCTACCTCTACTTTTACTCATCTTTAACATGAGACGGAGTAGGAAGGCTAGGTTAGCTTTCGAAGAGAAGCTTGCCGATACAAATAGGCAACTCGAATATGCATATGGCAAAGTTGCCCGCCTCGAAGAAGAGCGAAGAGACTTGAAAACTAAGTATGGGCCGATCATAGATATAGAAGGTCATGCAGCCAAATTACTCGATGAAGCAGAAGAAGATGCAGCATCTAAACGAGATCAATCTTTAAAGTTGCTAGCTGAAGCCGAAGCAAACGCGGACGAAATTCGCCAGGAAGCGAAGTCTATCAGGTCAGAAGCGACTCAACGATTGAAAGATTCGAAAGAAAAAGCCGAAGTAATTAAGAGTGAGGCTAGAGTTGAAGCTGAGAAAGTTATTAGCTTTGCTGAGGCTCAAGCGAAGGAAATTGCAGGCGATGCATACGAAGCTAAAGCGAAAGCAGACTCGTATGATAAAGCTATTCGTGCGATGCGAAACACCATTGAAGGCTACAAGGATGACTACATTATCCCTAACCACTCTGTGTTAGACGATTTAGCTGATGAGTTTGGTCATAAAGAAGCAGGTGAAGAACTCAAAGCGGCAAGGAAGAGAGTTCGAGATATGGTTAAGGATGGTTATGCTGGCGCCTGTGATTATGCAGAAATTCACCGCAAAACCTATGCCATTCATTTTGCTGTCGATGCATTTAACGGAAAAGTAGACAGCGCACTAGCGAAAGTTAAACATGATAATTACGGGAAAATTAAACAAGAAATCATCGACGCTTTTGCTCTCGTTAATCACAATGGCGCCCCTTTCAGAAATGCACGCATCAATCCTGAGTACCTAGATGCAAGACTCAATGAACTTAAATGGGCAGTAGCCACTTTTGAACTCAAGAAAATCGAAAGAGAAGAACAAGCCGAAATCAAAGCGCAAATTCGAGAAGAAGAACGAGCTATTAGAGAAATGGAAAAAGCGCGTAAAGAAGCAGAGAGAGAAGAACGTATGCTTCAAAAAGCGCTTGAGAAAGCTCGAGCTGAACTTGCCGCCGCGAATGATGAGCAAAGAGCTCAATACGAATCACAGCTTGCTGAACTCGAGGACAAACTTAAAGAAGCAGAAGAGAAAGGCCAACGCGCCCTTTCTATGGCTCAACAAACTCGCAGAGGCCATGTTTACGTTATTAGTAACATCGGCAGCTTTGGTGAAGAAGTCTTTAAAATTGGTATGACTCGAAGATTAGAGCCAATGGATCGAGTCAAAGAGCTAGGAGATGCCTCAGTTCCTTTCTCATTCGATGTCCACGCTATGATTTACAGTGAAGACGCCCCAGCTCTAGAAAAAGAACTTCACAGAAGATTTGATTTGGACTCTGTGAACAAAGTGAACCCACGCAAAGAGTTCTTTAGAACATCGGTTGCGGAAATCAAACAAGCGGTAGAACAAAATGGTGTTACAGACGTTCATTGGACTCTAAAAGCAGAAGCGGCAGAGTACCGAGAAAGCCTTGCTATCGCTAAAGAGCAGCTAGCGGAAGCCATCGCATAAACTAAGAGGTGACCATGAACCCAATAGATAAGGTTACAGATCCATCATTTACCGAGTCAGCAAAAGGTCTGATGGTGATATTTTGTATTGGAGCAATACACTTGGTAATAGGCGTAGAACTAACTAACGCAAAAATAGCTATACCTTGGTTTCCTACCGTAAACTTTAAACATCCTGAGTATTTGGTTTATCTATATTGGGCTTTGAGTTTTTATGCGATGTATCGCTACTCTTTACACAATGCAATTCTTATTAGAAAAGAGTTTTTTCAAGCTTTGTACGAAAGTTTACGAGGACCAACAGGTAAGAAATTTATATCCGAGGCAATACTCCTTCAAGGCGCTCCTTATTTAGTGGAAAGAAAGAACTCTAAGAATAACGAGATTAGTATTTTAGGCTATATACCGGAGCAAGATCCTAAAACAGGTGAAGAAGTTCAAAATAATGTATTTTACTTCACTTTTAAGTTCAATAAAGACTATCAATTTGAGGAAATATTAGCTTCTTCCGATCCCGGCTGGGATGTAAGTGAAGCTTGCTTTAATCATGAAGAAATACGACAGAAGTGGGGGTTGGATCTATTTATAGATGAAGATCGTCACGAAGAATACCGTTCCACTTTTATCAGAAGTAAAACTTACAACTTGAAACTTGTGTGTATACGAATCAAACCATTCCTCGGAACATTACTAAGCCAAAAAGAAATATTTGACCTTTGTATACCATTGATATTAAACACTTCTCTGTTTTTCGCTTGGGTAATCAAAGCAAGCTTTACTTAGCGACGAGCCTTTTTAAAAATGCGTTGTGATTTTCTGACCGATCCTTATTTACCGTAGAGTTTATAAGAATCAAATTAATCGGGAGACTCTATGAGCACAGTTGTACCTAAAAAAGAAACATTCGAAAATTATGAGCTGATTGATAGAAAGCCGTTTGCAAACCACCTTACTGCTTTCCTGAACACCAAAGCTGAAGAAGGTTATGTGATTAACCTTAATGCTGAATGGGGAGCTGGTAAAACAACTTTCTTACAATGCTGGTACAACGAACTTTCCAAAGGTCACCCAACCATTTACTTTGATGCCTGGCGTTCGGACTTTTCCAAAGATGCTATGTTGGCTTTTATCGACTGCTTTCACGCTCAGTTAACCAGCCCGATTAGCGAAAATAAAGAACTTATTGAATCTCTACTCGCCAAAGGCAGTTACTTTATTCGAAAATCTCTTCCTTCATTATTAGTAGGATATTTGAAGCACAAAACTGGCGCACCTGAAGACGAATCAATATTTGAAACAGCGGAATCGGAGTTTGGAATAGAGATAGATGAAGGCGAAGCCGGTAATGCACTCAAAGACGTATTAAAAGAGATCGTAGAGCAACGCCAAAAAGTTAAAGGAATCAGTGATTTTCAAAATGTACTTGTTGATCTTGCGGATGCGGTCATAATTGCTAATCAACAAGCGGACAATCCCAAGCAATACCCTGTGTACGTTTTGATAGACGAACTCGACCGCTGTAGGCCAAGCTATGCCATCGAGATAATCGAGACTGTTAAGCATTTCTTTAATACTAAACATTTCGTATTTGTCATCGCGACAGATACCGAACAGCTCCAGCATTCTGTCAAGGCAGTTTACGGTGAAGGCTTCGATGCGTACTCATATCTAAGCCGATTTTTTCATCAGACCGTAACGTTACCGGCTCCAAGCATGACAGAATACTTGGTCTCTCGACTATCACCAATAGTCGAGTCTGACTTTGAATTTGATGCACCTTTCTTACTCGATTTCCTCGTGGGGATATTCGAGTGGCACAATATGACTTCACTTCGTGAAATCGACAAAGTGATACAAGATATAGAGGTAGCAAAATCAACCGGAAACAAAAGCTTTAAAATCATCCCATTGGTTTTACTCTCTGTTCTAAAGAGACTGCATCCGCAAAGCTTCAACAAGTTTATAAAAAGTGCCGTTTTACCTTATCGACATGAAAATCAAAATAATGCTGAGGATAAAGACTATCTGTTACCAAAAAATAATAATGTTAAACCTTTGAAAATCAATACAACGTTAATAATACAATTTGAAAATGCGTTACGATACATGTTGCTATCTCTAAACCAGAACGCAGATACGTTAAGTATAGACAACCTTTCTACTTTACCGTCTCACAACCAAAACAACGGTATTTACATCGTTTGTGATGCATACCGCCTCAACCCAATGGGAACTCCCGCAAATAAAGAAGGTTACAGTAAAATACTAAATTTGGCTGGGCATTTTGAGTAAAAACAAAAAACCCATTAACGAGGGGCTCATTTATTCAGAATGGAGAGATACTTCGATCTAAGAAGCGCCTGAATTGCTATGCTCTTCTTTTGCGGCCTCATCTTCAGCTACCACATTCATTTTACGGAAGGATAGATACTTGGTAAAACCTGTAGAGATGATGGCTTTGTTATTGGGAGATATGCCAACATGACCAACGACGATCACGTCTGAGCCATCAAGATCACTGACCTCTTTAATTTTAAAATTCCTAAGGATCTGCTCTTTTAACTCTGGTCGCAACTTTATGCTAGGCTCAGTCCTATAGTCGCCATAATTCAGCCAAAGAACTCCATTACTATCTACGTTCAAGTTGTTTATTGGGCCCCAGAATATGTATTCTTTTCCTGTGTGCTTGTCACTTGCTTCTGATATGGGAACTAAGAAGTCTGCAAGTTGACCTTTAATAATTTCTCTTCCGCCGTCAGTCACAATGTTAATCGTCTGTCCCTTATCCGCATAATTGGGGTTGCGACATAAGTTTGTTAACAGCGCTCTCAAAGATTTATTTAGTGGGAAACCTGAGCCAGACCCAACACCAGATGCGGGCCTTGCCGTTACTCGTGTTGATTCCTCTTCACCGTGCTTGCCATTGTCTTGAGACACGTACAATGAGTTATTGTTGACTTTATCTAGATCTACACGAATATCAGCAGATAAATCTCCTTCTCCCGCTGATTCATCTTCCCCATCAGGTTTCATCAATACCGTCGAAGCATCGCAATCAGGTTTATGACGAGCACCAAAACATGCCATACGGTCGATTTTTGCTGTCTTATACCCCTTAACAAACCAAGCTTTTTCTCCACAAACTTTGCAGTCAATTAATCCTCGAAATTTACCCGGATCGTCCTCATACATTTCCGTTGTACAATCCGACCCATCTTCCCTGTAGGTACAAACAAGCATACTCACCTCAACACATAAACTACCGTACTAATCCCGATTTATCAGCAATTTGTGTATCGGTCAAACCGTAGTCTTCTCTTTGCGATATAGAGCATACTCATTCTTGTTCGTTCATTCTCAACTTAAACATTGCAAAAACTACCACATAGAAATACTGTATATAAAAACAGTTAAATTTATCTCATTATGACAATCCGAAACCTCAAAGACAGCAGCAAAAAACCTTGGCTTTGTGAATGCTATCCACAAGGTCGAGCTGGTAAACGCGTTCGTAAACGCTTTGCAACTAAAGGTGAAGCTGCTGCTTTTGAAATCCACTTAATGAAAGAGGTAGATGACAAGCCGTGGCTGGGAAGTAAGCCCGATCATCGCAGGCTATCTGATTTAGTGGAGTTGTGGTTTAAGCTGCATGGTAAGAATCTCAAGTCCGGTGATCATACTCGCCTGCGCTTAGAAAGTATGGTTTTAGACTTGGGCAACCCTATTGCTTCACACCTTAACGCGAAACAGCTCGCCACTTATCGCTCTAGCCGTTCAAACAAAGGTAGAGGGCAAGAACACAAAGAACTTTCCATCGCTTCGAATAACGTGGATTTTGGGTTGCTAAAAGCGATGTTCAATAAGTTGATAAAACTTGGAGAATGGAAACTACCTAACCCAGTTGATGGTATTGAGGCAATCAAAAAGCCGGAATCCGAACTGACGTTCTTGACCGAACAGGAAATTCGTCACCTGTTCGACGTGGCACAGCACAGCCCGGTTGGTGATGAGTTAACAAAGATATATAAAGTTTGCTTAACGACTGGTGCACGTATCAGGGAAGCGATTTATCTGAAGGGTTCTAACCTGACGAAATACCGCATTACCTACAACAATACCAAAGGAAAACGAAACAGAACGGTACCTATTTCTGAAGAGTTGTATAACCAAATCTATAAGCCAACCAATGACCGGCTTTTCACTTGCGGTTACGGCGTGGCGTACAAATGGCTGACTAAAGCCCTTCCCCATTTACCCAAAGGCCAAGCCACTCACGTTTTACGTCATACCTTCGCGAGTCACTTTATGACTAATGGCGGCAACATTCTCGTGTTGAAGGAAATCCTCGGCCATCAGCATATCGATCACACGATGATTTACGCTCATTTTTCGCCAAATCACCTGAGTGATGCCGTACGTTTCAACCCACTAACAAATCTTAGTATCTAGTCGCCAATTATGGCGACAAAATGGCGACAAAGGTCAGCTTTTGTCGTTATTTATAGGTCACAGTCAGATTGATGAATTACTTATACTCTATGTATAGCAAGGGATAGCAACGATTAAGAAGGTTAGGCAAGGTGGCGACACATAATAAAGCTTTATGTTCATTCCACTAACCTAAAAAGAAAAAGGAGCCAGTACGGCTCCTTCGTATTCTATCGCTAAATGTGAGTATTTACGAATTACTCAGCTTGATCTTCAGCGCGCTGCTGCTTCTTTGATTAGAGGCTGCAGTTCACCTTTTTGGAACATTTCTAGAATAATGTCACAACCGCCGATAAGCTCACCTTCAACCCATAGTTGAGGGAAAGTTGGCCATTGCGCGTACTTTGGTAACTCAGCACGGATATCTGGGTTTTGCAGAATGTCTACGTAAGCGAACTTCTCACCACATGCCATTAGTGCCTGTGACGCTTGAGAAGAGAAACCACAGCTAGGTAGTTTCGGTGATCCTTTCATGTACAGCAGGATTGAGTTTTCAGAGATCTGCTGTTTGATTTTGTCGATAGTTTCCATCGCTTCCTCATTCATGGGTTTGAACTTTATTTATTTGCCACATTCTACTCAATAACGACAGAATAAAAACCATATAATTAATAAGGCTTAATTTTAGGTTGCTCATTGGCGAGCAATGCAGCACTTCACCACTGCTAACCTCTTAAAATATTTTCATATCGGGGTTTTAATAAAGTAAAAACTTGCTAAAATACTTAGCAAGTCAGCCTTAAAGGCGACATAGCTATAAAAAAACACTGGAAGCAATCGAAAGGTCATCCTTTCAAATCAATGGAGAATCGAGTAATGGCATTTGAACTACCAGCTCTTCCTTACGCGAAAGACGCACTAGAACCACACATCTCAGCAGAGACTCTAGACTACCACCACGGTAAGCACCACAACACTTACGTTGTTAAGCTTAACGGTCTTATCCCTGGTACTGAGTTCGAAGGCAAAACTCTAGAAGAGATCATCAAGACTTCTACTGGTGGCGTATTCAACAACGCAGCGCAAATCTGGAACCACACGTTCTACTGGCACTGTCTTGCTCCAAATGCGGGCGGCGAGCCAACTGGCGCAGTTGCAGACGCAATCAACGCAGCATTCGGTTCTTTTGAAGAATTCAAAGCGAAGTTTACTGATTCAGCAATCAACAACTTCGGTTCTTCATGGACTTGGCTGGTTAAGAAAGCTGACGGCTCTCTAGAGATCGTTAACACTTCTAACGCTGCTACTCCTCTAACAGAAGAAGGTACAACACCACTTCTAACTGTTGACCTATGGGAACACGCGTACTATATCGATTACCGCAACGTACGTCCTGATTACATGAACGGCTTCTGGGCTCTAGTAAACTGGGACTTCGTAGCTGAGAACCTAGCGAAGTAATATACTTCCCCCTAAGTTCAATTTAGTCTTATTCAAAAGCCCGCTATTTAGCGGGCTTTTTTGTTTCGCCTTCCCTAGCACCTTTAAATAATTCCCTCTTTTACTAAAGTTTTTCTTATCCACGCCGTTAAAAGAGCATCGAGCGAGGAACATCATGCAAATTCATACGTTAGACAAAGCTGCAATTATCAACGAACTTCAGTTCGGTAATGGTATTAACCATGCCGTACACGAAGGTCGTCGTGCGGATTTCTCGCTGATTCTGTCTATGTTCTCTAATGATGTTCGCGATGTGGTCCCAGTTGAAGAGGTCCAGGAAGTCATCACCAGTGACAGTATTCTTCGCCAACAATTGGGTTTATCGCAACCTCAAGCTCTTCGTTCTGATAGCAGCAGCTATGAACTCGCAGCTGAACAAGCGAAACAGTTTCACGATGCAGGATTGCCTTCCGCAAAGCTGAGCCATTACCTAAAACCAGATGCGCTGACTTACCTGCCTGAAGACACATTCAACCTACCAGAGGAGGTTTATCACAACCTATCTGGTCATGAGCGACGCAGATTGGGCGAACGCAACAAACAACTGATCCCAGATGCTGGGCTATATAATCAGCTAGTGACGGCTCAACGTCAGCATCAAATTCAAGCTAAAGCATAGAGATCCGCTTTTTATCCAATAGCTTGCAATACCTACACGTCAGAAATGTGACATCTTACAAATTACCGCACAATAGTCCTCACTCGAAAGCGTTAGTTTGAAGCCTTTCACACTGAACCCAACGAATTTCAACCATGCTATTAGCACAAAC
>NZ_JADDYG010000298.1:55489-59795 GCF_015163535.1 Vibrio sp. OPT46
GTTTTTATCCAATAGCTTGCAATACCTACACGTCAGAAATGTGACGTCTTACAAATTACCGCACAATAGTCCTCACTCGAAAGCGTTAGTTTGAAGCCTTTCACACTGAACCCAACGAATTTCAACCATGCTATTAGCACAAACCACTGGTGTATTGTTTTTCACATATGGATACAGTGAAGGTGCTATGGATATCAAAGAATCAATTATTCTCGTCACGTCTGCAGGTTCGGTTATAGGAAGAACCTGTGCAAATCACTTTGCTCACCTTGGAGCAACGTTGATTCTTTGTGACCAAAATTCTAGCGCTTTGAGAGCGAGCTATGAGCAAATCAGCGCTTTCACTGACAAAGTGTATGCGATGAATGTGTGTAGTGATAACACAACGTCCATTAACTTATTGTTTGACCAGATAGAATCACAGCTACGTGCGACACCAGATGTGATTGTTAATTGCTGGACCAGCTCCCCTATGCCTGGCTTAATGGCGCCAGAACCAATGAGTACTTACATTGATCACTTGTCGTCTGCGGCACGCTTCCTTTATACCTACGGCCAAGTAGGAGCAGAGCGCTTTCGAGCCAGAAACAAGAAAGGCGTCATTGTTAATGTCATTTCTCATGACAACCATGAAGACTTTACGGGAGTTGAAAGCATGGCGGCGTTGGTGTCAGGTTTTACTCACAGCTGGGCAAAAGAACTCACACCATTCAACATTCGAGTGGGCGGCGTTATTCCCTCGGTAAATCATACAAAAGAAGAGCTCAACGAGAGGCACTGGGCTGAGATCCAAGACGAACTAGTCCGCAACACAGCATACATCGTCGCGAATGAATACTTCAGTGGCCGAGTAGTTGCGACCGAAGTGTAAGCATACACAGCAACTCTGTTTTCCCAAGCCAGATGTAACTCCTGC
Organism: Vibrio sp. OPT46; assembly: GCF_015163535.1. NCBI lineage: Bacteria > Pseudomonadati > Pseudomonadota > Gammaproteobacteria > Vibrionales > Vibrionaceae > Vibrio > Vibrio sp. OPT46. The sequence continues at coordinate 56,406 of NZ_JADDYG010000298.1, forward strand.
ACCAAAATAAAAAAAGCCCCAGTCATTTGACTGGGGCTTTAACCTTTTCCCGATTAAGGTTCCGTGCTAGCGAAAACCTTGCTCACTCGATTTTTTAATTACGCGTCAGCTTTTTCTTTCTTTGCTTTAGGTGCTGCTTTTGCTGCTTCTTGGTCTGCTTTCTTCTTGATAACAGTTGTACCTTCGAAAGTTTCGCCTTCAACAAATGCTTTACCGTAGTAAGAAGCCATCAACACATCTTTAAGTTCGCTGATTAGAGGGTAACGTGGGTTCGCACCAGTACATTGGTCATCGAACGCTTCTACCGCTAGCTCATCCAGTTTCGCTACGAAATCTGATTCAGCAACACCTGCCGCTTGGATAGACATTGGGATGTCTAGGTTAACTTTTAGTTCATCCAACCATGCAAGTAGACGTTCAATCTTCTGAGCAGTACGGTCTCCTTCTTGGCTTAGGCCTAGGTGGTCAGCAACTTCAGCGTAACGACGACGTGCTTGTGGACGGTCGTATTGAGAGAACGCAGTTTGTTTAGTTGGATTGTCGTTCGCGTTGTAACGTACCACGTTAGAGATAAGTAGTGCGTTAGCTAGGCCGTGTGGCAAGTGGAACTCAGCACCCAGTTTGTGAGCCATTGAGTGACAAACACCTAGGAATGCGTTCGCAAATGCAACACCAGCGATAGTAGCTGCGTTGTGTACTTTCTCACGAGCGATTGGGTCATTTGCACCGTTCGCATAGCTTGATGGTAGGTACTCTTTTAGCATCTTAAGTGCTTGAAGAGCTTGGCCATCTGAGTATTCGTTAGCAAGAACAGAAACGTAAGCTTCTAGAGCGTGAGTTACTGCATCATAACCACCAAATGCTGTTAGAGACTTAGGCATGTTCATTACTAGGTTCGCATCAACGATTGCCATGTTTGGCGTGATTTCGTAGTCAGCTAGTGGGTATTTAGCACCAGTCTTGTCGTCAGTAACAACCGCGAATGGAGTAACTTCTGAGCCAGTACCTGAAGTTGTAGTGATACATACAAGCTCAGCTTTTTTACCCATTTTAGGGAACTTGTAGATACGTTTACGGATGTCCATAAAGCGCATTGCTAGTTCTTCAAAGTGAGTTTCTGGGTGTTCGTACATTACCCACATGATTTTCGCTGCATCCATTGGTGAACCACCGCCTAGCGCTAGGATAACGTCAGGTTGGTAGCTAGCCATTTGAGCCGCACCTTTTTCTACTACAGACAGTGTTGGGTCAGCTTCAACATCGAAGAATGTTTGAACTTCCATGCCTTGAGCTTTTAGTAGGCTTACTACGTCATCTGCATAACCGTTGTTGAATAGGAAACGGTCAGTTACTAGGAATGCACGTTTCTTACCTTCTAGGTCGCCCAGTGCGATTGGAAGGCTACCACGACGGAAGTAGATTGACTTAGGTAGTTTATGCCACAACATGTTTTCAGCTCGCTTCGCTACAGTTTTCTTGTTGATTAGGTGTTTAGGACCTACGTTCTCAGAGATAGAGTTACCACCCCAAGAACCACAACCTAGCGTTAGAGATGGCGCAACGTTGAAGTTGTACAAGTCACCGATACCGCCGTGAGTAGTCGGGATGTTGATTAGGATACGAGCTGTCTTCATCTTGTCACCGAAGTAACGGATACGGTCAGCGTTAGTATCTTGGTTAGTGTAAAGACCAGATGTGTGGCCGATACCACCAATCTCAACCATAGTTACCGCTTGAGCAACCGCGTCTTCGAAGTTGTCAGCACGGAATAGACCTAGAGTTGGAGATAGTTTCTCGTGAGCGAATGCGTCATCGTGAGATACTTTGCCCAGACCTTCACCAACAAGAACTTTAGTGTCTGCTGGAACTTTAACGCCTGCCATTTCAGCGATTGCTGCTGCTGGCTGACCTACGATTTTCGCGTTTAGCGCACCATCGATAAGAAGCACTTTACGAACTTTATCAGCTTCTGCTTTGCTTAGGACATACGCTTTGTGAGAAGCAAAGCGCTCTTTCACTTCGTCGTATACTTCGTCTACTACGATTGCAGCTTGCTCAGAAGCACATACTACACCGTTGTCGAAAGTCTTAGACATAAGGATAGAAGCAACAGCACGTTTGATGTCTGCTGTTTCATCGATAACAACAGGAACGTTACCTGCACCTACACCGATTGCTGGCTTACCAGAAGAGTAAGCGGCTTTAACCATGCCTGGACCACCAGTTGCAAGGATAAGCGCGATGTCATCGTGTTTCATTAGAGCGTTTGAAAGCTCAACAGAAGGCTGGTCGATCCAACCGATGATGTCTTTTGGTGCGCCTGCTGCTACTGCTGCATCTAGAACGAGTTTAGCTGCATCGTTAGTTGAGTTTTTCGCACGTGGATGTGGTGAGAAGATGATACCGTTACGAGTCTTCAAAGAGATTAGAGATTTGAAGATCGCTGTAGAAGTTGGGTTAGTCGTTGGTACGATACCGCAGATGATGCCTACAGGCTCAGCGATAGTCATAGTACCTAGGTTGTCATCCTCTTCTAAGATGCCACACGTTTGTTCGTCTTTGTATTTGTTGTAGATAAACTCAGAAGCAAAGTGGTTCTTGATTACTTTATCTTCAACAATACCCATACCAGATTCTTCTACCGCTTGTTGAGCTAGCGGGATACGGGCCTGGTTAGCTGCAAGCGATGCTGCACGAAAGATTTTATCTACTTGCTCTTGAGAGTAAGTAGCGAACTCTTCTTGCGCTTTCTTAACGCGAGCAACCATTGCATCTAGTTCAGCCATATTAGTTACAGGCATAGGGAATCTCCTAAAATTAACAAATATTAAAAACTTTTTACTAAGGCTATTACTTATCGTTTTTACTGTTTATCAGTCACTTAGAAAACAAACGTCTTAGTAAATTGCTTTCAGGACTGAGTATAATATTTCAGAGTGTGAAAAAAATTGACTTGGATCAGTTCTCACCACCTAAATACTACCAAAGTGGTGCCTCATCACACCAAAATGACATAAATCACTGATAAACAAATAAATTAACTTTCATTTTTTATTGAGTAAAAAAGAAGCAAATGGACAAATAAATAAAAGAAACTACAACAACCTGTAAAAAAGTTTCATTTTTGACCAACAAAATTACATGTAGGCCCAATTCTTTGTGCTACTGAGAGTATATCGAACCGAATACATCTCTCTACAAACCACCTTGGTTTTTATCAAAAATGTGCGAATGTTAACGTTTATGTAAAACAGTGCAATTTATCAGCAACTTTATACGTAACATTTCCTTTCCAGATTAGATACAGTTTATTAAAGAATTAGTTTTTCTCACTTAAATGGCAGGGAATGCGTTAGTTTTTTTCATTTCTTACAACCTAACTTTTGCCTT
>NZ_JADDYG010000298.1:59805-63075 GCF_015163535.1 Vibrio sp. OPT46
CCCAGATTAGATACAGTTTATTAAAGAATTAGTTTTTCTCACTTAAATGGCAGGGAATGCGTTAGTTTTTTTCATTTCTTACAACCTAACTTTTGCCTTACATTACGCCCAAATTACCCCTTCTCCTTTTCACTAATGTGAACTTTGATGAGTACGCAACATGCAAACTTTTGAACTTGCTATCTTCTTGCAGTTTTTTCTCGGTTTGGTCGCCGCAGTAAACCCTGTTGGTATCATGCCTGTGTTTGTGTCACTAACCGGGCATATGACACCAGACGAAAAGCGCAATACGGCAACAACAGCAAATGTGGCTGTTGCGATCATCCTGATCATTTCGCTTTTTGCTGGTCAGTTACTGTTAGACATGTTCAGTATTTCTCTGGATTCGTTTCGTGTCGCTGGCGGGTTGCTATTACTTAGCATCGCATTCTCGATGATGAGCGGTAAACTGGGGGAAGATAAGCAGAACAAACAAGAGAAAACGGAATACGTCAGTCGTGAACAGATTGGTGTGGTCCCTCTTGCAATGCCTTTAATGGCAGGTCCTGGTGCAATCAGTTCGACTATTGTTTATGGTGCACGCTACCCAAGCATGTTCGATACCGTGGGCATTAGTATTACGATTGGTTTGTTCTGCCTTTGTTCATGGCTATTATTCCGTTCTGCCCCATTGATCGTACGATTTTTAGGTCAAACTGGAATCAACGTCATTACTCGTATCATGGGTTTGATATTGGGCGCGCTTGGCATAGAGTTCATTGCGAATGGCTTACGCAACTTATTTCCAGGATTAGCCTGAGTTTCTATAAAATTGTATGATAGAGCGATTCAACAATGGATCGCTTTGTCATGACGACTGACTCTCTTAAACATACTCTATATGTCACCATTTTTGGTACTCATACCAAAGCTGGTAAAACGTTCGATATTGCTCTCATTATCGCGATCATCAGTTCGTTAATCGTACTGGTGTTAGATTCGATACCCTCCGTTCGGGCCGAGTGGGAAAAAGAGCTGAAGTTTATTGAATACACATTTACTGGCCTATTCACGATTGAATACCTTCTAAGGCTTTATTGCTCCCCCAAACCTGCCGCCTACGCAAAGAGTTTTTATGGTGTCGTCGATTTACTTGCGATTTTGCCCACTTATTTAGCACTCTTCTTCCCATCCGCTTCGTTTATGGGTGTGATCAGGGCGCTGCGAGTGATGCGAATATTCCGCATACTCAAGTTAGTCCGATACCTCCAAGAGTCCAATATCCTCTTACGTTCACTGCTTATGGCGCGCAGAAAGATTTTTATCTTCTTTAGTTCCGTCGCCATTATGGTAACGATTTTCGGCTCGTTGATTTTTATCATTGAAGGACCTGAAAACGGATTTACTAGCATTCCTAAAAGTATTTATTGGGCGATCGTGACCATCACAACGGTTGGGTATGGTGACTTGGTCCCCCAAACAGACCTAGGTAAAGGGCTTGCATCACTCACCATGTTACTGGGTTATTCCATTTTGGCGGTACCTACAGGTATTTTCACTGCCGAACTGCACCAAGAGATGCAATCGCACAAAGTATTGGTGAAATGCCCAAACTGCTCCCACGCAGGGCACGACTCTGACGCAATTTACTGTAAACATTGTGGTAGTGAACTGGCCGATCCAGACAAAAGAGTCGTTCGAACAGAAGACGACGCATGAAAAAAGAGCTCCCTAAGGAGCTCTTTTATTTTGTCATCAAATAAAGGATTGATGTGATTATGCTTTCTCAGACAGAATAATTCGCAGAGTACGACGCAACGGCTCCGCAGCACCCCAAAGCAGTTGGTCACCAACAGTGAAAGCATTTAGGAAATCATCACCCATTGCCATCTTACGTAGACGACCCACTGGTACAGACATTGTGCCCGTAACTTTTGCCGGTGTTAGCTCTTGAGCAGTGATGTCACGGTCGTTAGGAATCACTTTCACCCAATCGTTATGAGTGGCGATGATTTCTTCGATTTCGTCCATTGGTACATTTTGTTTAAGCTTGATAGTAAGTGCTTGAGAGTGACAACGCATCGCGCCAATACGCACACAAGTACCGTCAATTGGGACAGGTGAACTTTGAGAACCCAAAATTTTATTCGCCTCGGCGCCCGCTTTCCACTCTTCTTTACTCTGACCATTATCGCGCTTCACATCGATCCATGGGATCAACGAACCAGCTAGTGGCACACCGAATTTATCGGTAGGGAAAGAGCCGCTGCGCATTGTATCCGCGACTTTCTTATCGATATCTAGGATAGAGCTTGATGGGTTTGCAAGTTCAGAGCTAACAGAGTCATTGATAACGCCCATTTGCGAGATCAATTCACGCATATTTTGCGCACCAGCACCAGATGCGGCTTGGTAAGTCATTGCGCTTGTCCACTCAACAAGGCCTTTCTCAAATAGACCACCTAGCCCCATTAGCATTAAACTAACCGTACAGTTACCACCGACAAATGTGTTCGTGCCACCGTGGATGCCTTGTTGGATTTGCTTTAAGTTCACTGGATCAAGTGTGATGATCGAATCTTCAGCCATACGTAGCGTAGAGGCCGCATCAATCCAGTAGCCTTTCCAACCAGCCTGACGAAGTGCAGGGAAAACTTTTTCTGTGTAGCTACCACCTTGACAGGTGATTACCGCATCAAGCTGTTTTAAGCTTTCAATATCATACGCGTCTTGCAGTAAGCCTGCGTCTTTTCCTAAGTTAGGAGCAGGAATACCAACTTGAGAAGTACTGTAGAATACTGGTTCGATTAGGTCGAAGTCTTTCTCTTCAACCATACGCTGCATAAGGACTGAACCAACCATACCGCGCCAACCAACTAAACCAACTCTCATCGTATTAACTCTCCATGTATTAAAAAACCTACCCCATAGTTAATTTTTCACAGCAAAATCTCAACCCCTATTTTGTAAATAAGCGCGTTTTTTAACCTTTTCCTCTGAAAAACCGGGTTACACGAGATTTTTTAGTGTTTGGTTTGCGGTTTTAACCATTTTTCAAGTAGGGAAAGCACTTTAGCCCCCTAATTGGTCTTACCACTCAATGAGAAAATAACACATGAAGCACAATAATTTCACATTACACAACATTTAAAACCAAAAAAGTTAAAACAAAATAACAGTTAATTTCACAAGAAAACGTTTTTACCGACGAACATCAAGATAAAACACCAAATGTTCGAAATATAATTTTTGTTAATGTATGTTATGCGCGATTACAACAAGGAGCGCCTT
>NZ_JADDYG010000298.1:63085-63584 GCF_015163535.1 Vibrio sp. OPT46
CTAACAGTTAATTTCACAAGCAAACGTTTTTACCGACGAACATCAAGATAAAACACCAAATGTTCGAAATATAATTTTTGTTAATGTATGTTATGCGCGATTACAACAAGGAGCGCCTTCCTCTATTGCTCCAAGATTGACAGAGGCACATATGAAGCAAGTTACACCACGCCTACCAAGCTTGATACAGGTATTTATCTCGCTCGGTTTATTTCTCCTGCTGGCATTTTCGTTCACAGCCAAGCTAGACCTACCGATTCAGCTAGCGCTATACATCGGTTGGTTCATTGTCATGATATTGGGCTTAAAGCTTGGCCATCAGTATAAAGATCTGGAAAAAGCAGCACTAAATGGCATTTCCAATGGACTTGGAGCCGTTTTAATCCTTTTGGCCGTTGGCGCGCTTGTAGGTACTTGGATCTCTGGTGGTATTGTTCCAACCATTATTTACTACGGCCTTAAAGCAATCCACCCTTCCATCTTTTTGCTCGCGACCATG
>NZ_JADDYG010000298.1:63726-66404 GCF_015163535.1 Vibrio sp. OPT46
TGTTACTTTGGTGACAAAATGTCGCCTCTATCGGATTCAGTAATCCTTGCTTCATCTATGTCTAACGTTGAAGTGATGGAACATATTAAAGGTATGTTGCCGATAGCACTCATTAGCTACATTATTACAGGCATTATGTTTACTGCATTTGGCTTCCACTACGCAGGTCAAGTTGACATGAGCCAGGTAGACTCTGTCATTAAAGCGATGGAACAGCAGTTCTACATCACCCCTTACTCATTTGTTCCTGTGATCATCGTATTGTCACTTCTAGCGATGCGTATGCCTTCATTCCCAGTGATCAGTTTTGGTTCTCTGCTAGGTATTATTTGGGCAGTGATGATCCAAGATGTCGATTTCCTAACCGCGTTCAACACGGCTTGGGCTCCGTTTGCAATCTCATCTGGCGTAGATTTCATTGACTCAATCCTTAACCGTGGCGGCATGTCTTCAATGCTTGGGTCGGTAGCGGTTATCGTATTCGGCCTTGGTTTTGGCGGTCTACTAGATAAAGTAGGCGTGCTAGAGACTATCGCGAAGCTGTTTGAAAAACGCGTTCAAAGTGCAGGTTCATTGGCAACAAGCACAATTGGTACGGCCTTTATGGGCAACGTATTTGGTTCAGCGATGTACGTTTCACTTATTCTGACCCCAAAAATCTGTGCGAAGAACTATGACCGTCTAGGCTACAAACGTAAGAATTTGTCTCGTAACGCAGAATTTGGCGGCACGCTAACCTCAGGTATGGTCCCTTGGAGTGACAACGGTATCTACATGGCCAGTATTTTGGGTGTTGCTACACTGTCTTATGCCCCGTTCATGTGGCTGAGTTTTGTATGTATCATCGTAACGATCTTCACTTCTTACATGGGTTGGTTTGTTGATAAGTGCGAACCAACAGCAGAAGCAGTTGAAGAAGCTGAAGGCGAATTAAAGCAGCAAACCGCTTAACTTCGCAGAGATAGGAAGAACCTCCCTTTCGAATTCAATACTAAAAAAGAGCGCTTTAAAGCGCTCTTTTTTTATTTCCAAAACAAATCGTTAGCTTTGTTTGACTAGCGTTTTCACGGCTGCACGCTTCCCAAACCAATAGCCCAAGCCAAGCGGTGCAAAGAATATAACGGCAATGAACAGAATAAAGTAGATGATGGTACTTTTGACAAGTTCAATCAGCTTAGTCATTGCGAGATTCACAACCTCTTGCGACACTCGATCCATATCTTGAGCAAACTTCTCGCGCTCATGGGTAATGATCTGTGCGATTTCTTGGCGCTCTCTGGCAACCATCAGCTCTATAGCTTGGCGTTCTTCACCCAACTGAGATAAACGCGCCTCCGTCCTTTGATCGATATCGTCAACCAAAGGTTGTAACTCCAGCGCCATTTGTTCTGCCAAATAACGCATGTACTCTGGGTTGTTATCGATAAAATCCCTCATCGAATCAGCGGTAACTTGCAAACTATTGAACGCCGCATTGACTTTTTCGATACTGGCAGAGCTATTCAAGGCCAACAACTGCGCTTTCCACGTCATAATTTTTGGTGTCTGCTCTGATACCAGACTTAGACGATCAGAGACATCCCCAAGTGCTTCTGGCATCGTGCCTAGCGTTGTAACGGCTTCCTCTTCGCTAATTTGGTTTGCATCTAACCACCTACGGTAAGCCGGAGTCCTAATCATGCTTAAATCAGCGAATGGATGCTGCTTGGCGAACTCTGCAACAAACGTTTGTGTCTTGATGTATGCTTCTTTCTTCAATAAAGATTGAGCCAGTTTATCTACCTCTTTCGCTAAATAAACGGAAACTAACTTGGCCTCATCAGACGCAAAGAGCTCATTACCAGAAGCGGTAGTAAAGAACTGTTCCATTTGTAGCGTGAAAGTCCATGTATCAATCAGTGCAGCCATTGGGGACACTTGATACGCAGAAGCTTGGATGCCCTCTTCAGCATTTATCTTCCAAAGTAAAATATAAGATTGATGAACTTTATCATGAGGCTCATATTGTTCGTGTAGTGCGTCTGCTGCTTGCTCAACCTGAGCAAAAAACTGCTGCGCATACTCACGAGTCAAAAGACGCATATTGAGCTCTTGTTTGGTAAGAGGGACGGTTTGACTCTCGATCTTGACTTCGAGCAGGGAGCACCCTGAAAGCATCATAACCAGCCCTATCAACATCATTGAAGACATTCGGCGAACGGACATGAAAACACCTTTAACAAATTGTATAGAACAGGAATAAAGCGAACTAAGTCATATAGTTCGAGCCTTTATTACCTCAACTCTTATGACATTAAGTCAGAGCAATATCAATCTGTTAGCGCTTCTGTTATCTTTTCACTATTGAGAACATTATTAGCAAAAAGTATGGTTTGTTTTAGGACATCATCTAAACATGCCAACTTCTCTTCCGGCACTTTTTGCCCTTGTTTAATCAACAGTTCAATATCACCCGAAATACAGTGCAATGGCATTGCACCTAAACTCCCTGAGACCCCTTTAAGACTGTGTGCGGCTCTTTGCGCTTGCTCTTTATCCTCTTCTAACAGCTGATACATTTTAGTGCCATCGCCAGAGTGATCCTGAATAAAGACCTCCAGTAACATCCGCACAGCGCCCTCGTCACCAGACAGAGAATCTAACATTTTATTGATATCTATGTACGGCTCACGTTCCAC
>NZ_JADDYG010000298.1:66414-74388 GCF_015163535.1 Vibrio sp. OPT46
GTCCTGAATAAAGACCTCCAGTAACATCCGCACAGCGCCCTCGTCACCAGACAGAGAATCTAACATTTTATTGATATCTATGTACGGCTCACGTTCCACTACTTCCACTTGTGATGAATTCACCTCATTACAACTTTTTTCGTTCATTTGGACGTTTTGAAAATTTTCTGACTGAGCTGAGGGAACAGTGTTAGCTCCATTTTCATCATCGCCAACTTGCTCTGACTTTTTATCATCGGTTCTGGGTAGTGGTATCGGTTGAATCGTTTTTGGGGAGAAGGCTCCCAATGAAATGAGGAAAAGGAGCAAACCACTGATTACAGACAGCCAAACAATAAAAGTCATTAGCTTCTGTTCCAACTTATCATTTATCGAAGTTAACTGGTTCGGGAAATCTGGATTAAGCAGTTGATTAGATAAATAACTGCCCTGTGCCTGAGCAGATAGTGCGCTTGAGGTTTGAGCAAGCTGGCGCTGAAGAGCACTTCGCTCTTCGGGAGAGAGTGCCTCTGATTCAATAAAAAGTCGGTCTAAGTCACGGTAAGTATCGCTATTCGTTGCAGAGTCACTAAAGACAGACTCAAAAACAAGCGCACCTAAGCGATAGTACATTGCCTGAATTTGCTCAGAGTTTTCTGTTCGAGCACGGCTGCTTCGTAACTGTTCAGCTAACGAAACCAATTCACTGTCACTTCTTACAAAAGCTCGAGCACTTTCTAAAAATCGGTCGGTCGTATAAAGCAATTGAGTGATGTCTGGTGTGATTTTCCCTTCAGAAAACTCACTTTCAAGCTGTAAGCGAACTGCATAAGCCAACTGAAGTTTCAGTGAAATTTGGTCGACGTGTTTAACACGGTAAGGCAGATCGAAGTTAAAAAAGTGCCTGACTTCTTCAACTTTACTTCCTAACTCATTTACAGTCGAAATCGTTTGAATCGTTTGTTTGGCTTGCAGCCAAATGCCAAGTGCTAAAACACACCACAAAACGAACCAGAACCAAACAAACCGCCGTATTCCTTCTTTTAGCTTCAGCAACACTTGCCCCTCGCATATCTCCATTAATTACAAGCATATACTATGGATGTTTCTTATTCACATAAAAAAAGAGAGCCGTTTGCTCTCTTTATTTAACGATATGATTTTAGTTGCGACTTAACTGATCTTTTAGATTTGGAGGCGTCCCTTTAATCGTTAAGGTATCCGTCTCTGGATCATAAAAAATACGCTCGCCAAGTAAGAGACTATCGAAGCTAATATTCAAACCACCACCAGCTCCAACAAATTTAGTCAGTTTGCGAACCGTCGCACGATCACCTGGGAAAGACTCTTCAAGTTCGTACCCTTGCTCTTTGGTGAAATCCATAAAGCTCGTGCCATCTTGGCTTTGAGGAAGCTCTCCGGAAAGCTCTGAGATTTGAACTTCATCACCGGATTTAATTTGCTCATTGCAGTAGTCGTAAACTTGTTTCTTGTACTCGTTCACTTCTTGCTTTTCTAGCTTCGAGTCAGCACAAAAATCATCCACCGCCTGCATCAACACTAAGTTTTGTTGTTTAGTATCTAAGCCAATATCCGCTTGCAGAAAATCTAGGAAGAAGTCCGCCACTTTACGGCCAACGCGTCCTTTAATGTATTGCAGATAACGATTGGATTCCTTGTCGGTCTCGTAGCTCGACAGGTCGATGCGTGCGGCAATATCCATTTTGGTGATATCTAAGTAATCTGTCGCACTGATGTCCAAACCTTCGGTCACTTTTAAACTCTGATTCATTGGTAAGATACCGATGAACAAGTAGTCCGTTGCTAAACTCTGATACTCTGCGAAAACCAAGATACCTTCATCCGCAAATGGGTACTTAATCAACTCTTCTTTCAAGCGATTTGCACTAATTTGTGAGAAGTCGTAAAAATCTCGCTCTCCTTTGCGCATTTCTTGAAGCCAAAATTGAAATTCGCTGTCTGACTGGAAAGCGCCAAAACCTTTACCAGCTTTAGAATGGAATACTCGGTGAAGCTCAGCGACTAAGTTTTCTGTAGATGCATCGTTCTCTAATGATGCTGGACGAAAGTTTACAACCAGCTCGTCCTGATCGTTTTTGCACAGTTGATGCAGAATAACGTTTGAAAGATGAAGACTCATAGTGATTTTATCTTGCTACAAGGTTTTAGTTGATGGGCATTGTAGGTTATCATAAGCCGCTTTTACTATCATTATTAGAGTCTTTATGCCGATTACATCTAAATATACTGACGAGCAAGTAGAAAAAATTCTTGCTGAAGTAGCAACAGTTCTTGAAAAACATGCTGCTTCTCCTGAGTTGACGCTAATGATTGCCGGAAATATCGCAACCAATGTCTTAAATCAACGTGTTGCTGCTTCACAACGCAAAGCGATTGCTGAAAAATTTGCTCAGGCGCTGATGTCTTCTTTAGAAACACCAAAAACACACTAATCACGGACAATAGAACACATACATGGTAGACAGCGGAAACTCATACGGCGAACGTGTATCTCGACTAGTTGGTTGGGGTCACTGGTTTGCATTCTTCAATATCGTTGCGTCGATGTTGATAGGCACACGCTACATTGTTCAGTCTCCTTGGCCCGAGACGTTACTTGGTCAGTTTTATCTGGCGGTTTCTTGGGTTGGTCACTTTGGCTTTCTAGTTTTCGCACTTTACTTGCTTGTTCTATTCCCGTTGACGTTTATCCTGCCATCGCGGAAATTGTTCCGTTTGGTGGCAGTGATTTTCGCAACCGTTGGGCAAACCATATTATTAATTGATACCCAAGCGTATCAGTCGATCAATTTGCACTTAACTCCCGTTGTCTGGGAGTTACTATTCAGCGAAGACAAAAGTGCGCTCAGCACTGACCTACAACATTTATTTGTTGTGATGCCGCTGATCTTCCTTATTCAACTCGCACTATCCGAATGGGTATGGCGAAAACAGCGCAAACTATCTCATAAGCACGTAGGACGCCCTCTCGCGGCCGTCTTTTTCCTCAGCTTTATGACCAGCCATTTGGTTTACATTTGGGCAGATGCGTATTTTTACAACCCAATTACTAGCCAGCGTTCAAACTTCCCTTTGTCTTACCCGATGACGGCGAAGAGTTTTATGGAAAAACATGGTCTACTTGACCGTGAGGAATACCTAAAACGTTTGGCAGAAAACGAAGGCAACGTAGAGTTAGTCAACTACCCTCTTGAAAAGCTTGAGTTTAACCGCCGAGTTAATAAGCTCAATGTGTTGATGATCAGCATAAACAATTTACGAGCGGATGCGCTGAACCAAGAAGAGATGCCTAACCTCTATGAGTTTGCTGAAAACAATCAGAACTTCCGTAATCATTACAGCTCAAGTAATGATACATACGGGGCCTTTGGTTTGTTCTATGGCTTACCGACCAGTTATGCATCAAGCATCAAGGCGCAAGGTGCTTCCCCAGTATTGCTCGATGTACTGAAAGATCAGGGCTACAACTTTGGTTTATTCAGTGGCAGTGGGTTTGAAGATGATCTCTACTCAGAAATTATTTTCCGCGACTTGAACTTAGCGGAAGACCTAGATGGCACGCAAGCTCATACCGATAAACAATCTATCGCAAACTGGAATACATGGTTAGCAGAGAAAGCAAGTCAGCCATGGTTTAGTTACATCGAAGTCACCACCGTTGATAATTTTGAATCGATTCCTTCAAATAATGACGAAGAAATGCCCGCAAGTGAGCGATTCAAAAAAGCTTATGAATATGCAGTGAAGTCGGCGGATAGAACTATCGCCGGTATTATTGATGAACTAGAAACGACGGGACAACTGACAAACACCATCGTAATCATCACTTCTAATCACGGTAGTGAATTTAACGAAACCAATACGAACAGCTGGGGAGCAAACAGCAACTACAGCCGTTATCAATTACAAGTTCCGATGGTGATCCATTGGCCTGGAATGCTGGCTGGCGAATTTAATCACAGCACAAGTCACTTGGACCTCTCAGTTACACTGTTGCAAGATATGCTCGGCGTATCTTCCAACCCATATGATTACAGTAGTGGTCGCAACCTATTCGATGAAAGTCGTCGTCGCTGGATCTTGGCGGGCGATACTCGCGAGCTTGCCTTAATTACTAGCTCGCAAACCACAGTGATCGATAAGTTTGGCAACTACAAGCTGTATGACAAAAACTACAAACGACTTAGAGATGATGCACCGAAGTTGCCAGTTTTGATGCAAGGTTTAACTGAGTTACAGCGTTTTTATTCTAAAAACGATTAATACCTAGCAATCCATATACTATTCAAACTCCCCTTTTTGGGGAGTTTTTGTTTATTTAAACAACACAAACCACAAATTTGCGCAGTAAACATCCAATCAGTTCAACTAGGGGTTTACAACATTTTCAAAGCCTTATATTATGCGCCTCAACAACGGAGAGATGGCTGAGTGGTTGAAAGCACCGGTCTTGAAAACCGGCATACGTTAATAGCGTATCTAGGGTTCAAATCCCTATCTCTCCGCCACTTTTAGAAAAAGCCCGCTAAGAAATTAGCGGGCTTTTTCGCATCTCCAGACTTAAAAAGATTTGTACAAATCGCTTATCACTTCTTGAACGCAACTAAGCACTCCGCCACTCTCAGAAAGAACCCACAAAAAATTAATGCCCTTTTCGTTCGTTTCAGTGTTGAATCAATTTGATATTTACGTCTAGTTGTATCTACTCATCAATAAAGACTTCTTTAGCGGCATTGATAAGCTGCAAATGAATTGGGACGAGGTCAGCATGATTCGTTCGATATCCACCTCCAACGACAGCTGCGACAGGGATACCTCGAGATTTCACTGTTTGCATTAAAAATCTATCACGTTCTAAAATCCCTTGCGTCGACACATCAAAATATCCAAGCTCATCGTCTTGATGTATATCGACACCAGCATCGTAGATAACCAAATCAGGGCGATGAAGATTAAGTGCCATATCGACCACTTCTTTAAACGCCATTAAAAAATCCTCATCACCTGTTCCTCGCACCATAGGCACATCGAGGTCAGACTGAGGCTTCCTCGCTGGGAAGTTTTTATCACAGTGGAAAGAAAGCGTGATGATATCTGGCTCATCGTCACATAAAGTTGCTGTTCCATCCCCATGATGAACATCACTGTCAATGATCAATACTTTATCGACATGCTCAACTTCGAGTGCTTGTCTAGCCGCGATCACTAAGTCATTAAATAAACAAAAACCACTGCCAAACTCTTTGTGTGCGTGATGATACCCACCACTCAAATGAATGGCCACACCGTACTCAAGTGCCTTTTTTGCGGTCAGAGCCGTGCCCGCTGCTGAAGTTAGCGTTCTGGTAATGAGAGACTCACTCCAAGGAAAACCTATTCGGCGCATCTTCGCAGCTGGCATGTTTCCACTAACAAGTAACTCGACGTATTCCTCGTCATGAACACGTTTTACTTCCCCAACAGTTAATGCTTCGGGCTGGAAAAACTGCGTGTGCTCTTTCCAGTTATCTTTCTCCATATGCACCAATACCGATTCATAGAGGTACTGGTATTTCATAATTGGGTAACGATGCCCCTCTGGCAACTCAAGTTGAGAATAAATCGGGTGGTAGATAAATGGCAGCATGAGAAATTCTTAATAACAATGGTAACGAAATAGTATCAACTTAAAGGGTTGAATAAAACGCAATTTAATTGATAATAATTTTCAATATCAATTAAATTTAATATACATATGAATTCTACTTTCTTTGCTATTCTCGGCGCACTGTTTGGCTCTCTTTGTGCCCTGTCCCTATTTTCATCTCTTGTTGTTGGTGCGTGGTGGTTGGTTGATTTTATTGTGCTTAACTAACACAATGACTTTCAACTGAAATCAAAAAAGCATAGGTGTTTGTATGAGTCAAACCGTCTTTATTACCGGAGCAAATCGCGGCATTGGCCTTAGCTTAACTGAGCTGTACCTGAAGCAAGGCCACCAAGTACATGCTACTAGCCGTTCCTTAGAGAACAGTTCAGAACTACAAACTCTAGCCTCACAATTCAGCAATCTGGTTTTGCACGAACTGGATGTCACGCACTACGAACAAGTCGCTAAGCTTGCCGATAAACTCCCTGCCATCGACTTACTCATCAATAATGCAGGATATTACGGCCCCAAGGGATATGGCTTTGGAAACACTGACGTAGAAGAATGGCGTAAAGCCTTCGAAGTAAACACCATTGCACCGTTAAAACTGGTTGAGCACTGTTACCCTCGTTTACAACAAGGCAAGATGAAAAAGATTGCTTGTATCTCATCAAAAGTCGGCAGTATGACCGAAAATACGTCCGGCGGCGGCTATATTTATCGCTCATCGAAAGCGGCGCTTAACTCGGTTGTGAAAAGCTTAAGTAATGATTTAACACCTGAAGGATTTACCGTTTTAGCGCTTCACCCTGGTTGGGTAAAAACGGCAATGGGCGGACCAAATGCATTGATAGATACGCAAACCTCCGCACAGGGCCTCGCGAACGTGATAGAACTGAGCACACCGCAGCTTTCAGGTCGATTTATTAACTACGATGGTACTGAGTTACCTTGGTAGCAGCATTAAGACACAACCATCACTAAACCAAATACCATCAAAGCCAGGCTTCATAATCGTGACTTGGTTGGCAAACATAATGTTCATCAGTGATCCACCAGCATAATTCGCGCAATCTAACTTGAATTTATCTACATCCAATCCAGACTTAGGAAAAAGTAGAACAAATAAGGAGAAAGCACGATGGCAGCAGATAGGGATTTGGTTAATTTTAGCGAAGAGCACGAACTAAATTACTGCTTGAGAAGTGCTGGTAAACGCCAAACTCAAGCGAATCGAGATACATTAGTTGACTTGGGCAACCAGGTGAAAGAGGTACTGGACAAACGCGTGTTAACTCAAGGTGAAGTAAGAGGTGCGATCCAAAACCACGGTGATCTGTTCGAGTAATCTATTTTCAAGCATGCGCGGAGTTTAATTACGCCGCGCTTGTCCTATGCCTGCTTACCTTTGGTTGCACGAGATTTAGTCGCGCCACCATTCTTTGAATAACTGCGCTTTTTACGTTTAAACGCAGGACGTTCCACCTTGGGTAGATGACGTAATGAATCAGGGATAGGGCCTGCTTTTACTTGTGCCATCAAGCTATCAATGCGTTGTTCCAGTGCTTGCATGAACGGCTGATATGCTTGATTTCTCTCTGCCATACCTTGTAACTGGTGCTCCCAATGAGCCGTCATATCAGGGTATGTTGAATCTTCTGGCAAGGCATGAATGAGACCTCTTCCCGCAGGAGAACTGAGAATTGACTTACCTTGACGCGTAAGCAGTTGGCGTTTGAACAGCGTGTCCAAAATACCAGCGCGAGTCGCTTCCGTGCCTAGCCCATCAGTGTCACGAAGGATTTTTTTCAGTTCTTTATCCGCAACGTAACGGGCGATCCCGGTCATCGCTTGCAACAACGATGCCTCGGTAAAATGCTTTGGTGGCTCGGTTTTTCGGTCTTTTATTTCCCCTTCACGACAAGTTAACACGGTGCCTTCGGGTAGCGGTGGCACGGCATCAATACCTTCATCTTCCTTGTCAGTTTTGCCCATTAGCGCTTTCCAACCCGGCGAAACTAACTGACGACCTTTCGCGACAAACGTACCACCAGCGATATCGAAAACCAATTTCGCTTCTGCGTAAACCGCCGCCGGATAGAACTGCATGAGGTACTGGCGCGCAATCAATTGATACACCTTCATCTCATTGCCGGAAAGCGCATTCACATTAGCTTGCTTCGGTGTAGGGATAATCGCATGGTGCGCATCCACTTTTTTATCGTTCCAGGCTTTGGACTTTAATGTTAAGTCTGCTCCCTGAACGGCAACTTGCAACTCTTTTGCGTTATTCGCAATAGCAGTTGTCACCGTCCCTGCTTGTG